>CAIYZI010000331.1 GCA_903930665.1 uncultured beta proteobacterium | reverse complement strand
TCCCAGCTGCATTCACGGTTGCTTTATATCGCTTCATATAGATATTTAGCAGATATTATTATTCTAAGAGAATATAAGAGAACGCTAATGCAAAGCCAACCATCCGATACAAAAGATATTCACGCATTTGAGGTGTTGATTAAAGACGTGACTTCAAGCCTAAATGATTTGAGGGGGGCTGATGAGCAATACTTAAGAAGATCAACAATTAGAACTATCGGTGCTGCTATTGAAGGACTTACCTTTCACTTAAAAAGTATTGCTTTAAACCAAGCCACAAGCTTTCCAGAACTCTATTCTGATCTAGAAATTGCAGCCCTTAAGGAGCAAACTTACTCGATAAATGATAATGGCGCTGTCCAAATAAGAGCGATGCTAATCCCCTTAAAAACAAGTATTAAGCTTATCGTGAAAATAGTAGATAAAAATACCAAGTCTCTTCATGAAAAAAGCTTTAATAACAAAGGCTGGGATGCGTTAATTGCAAATATTGAGGTAAGAAACAGAATTACACATCCCAAAAAGATTGAGGATCTAACAATTACCAAAAAAGAGATAGATCAAGCAATGAGGGCTTTTAATTGGACATTAGCTTTAGCACTTAGGACTGGTGATTTAGTAAATGAAAATTTGAAATCCCGTGTAGCGTCTTCAAAACCCAAAAGCAAACCAAGTCCACCTAAAAAGAAATAGCTAGCTACTTACGCTTAAACCCCCTTCTCAAGCCTGCACTTGCAGACTCAATCTGCTCGTCTAACTCCCCCACCTCTACTGCAGTCTTAATTAATTCCAGGGTCTTAATCATCTCTTCCCCACTAGCCACCTCTACGCTAGGCTTACCCTTGGCTAGCTCAAGCGTCCAGCTGCCATATTTCACAGATACGCAGACCCTACCTTCATCACTCTGAAACCACCAAGGTTTAATACGCTTAGGCACTTCCACTTGCTTGCGTAACCCAGTTTCACGATCTTTCACAGTTTTGTATTTCATCACTACAAATGGTTTGCCATCTAGCTGGCTTTTAGCCAATTGGATCTGCTCCCATAAGCGACTAGATAACTTATTTCTACGAATCACGATTTGCGGCATATTACGTGGCTTTTTAACGGCTACGAGTTTGAGGTGACTTAATTGGCTCATTTGATTCTCCTATGTAGTTAATGGGTCCGTTAAGTGTGTTTTCAAATGAACATTTGGACGACCTCTTTTTGGCTATTGGTAAAGATCGGCTAATTTTGGATAGAAAAAATACGGTTTTTATTAGTGAGGACTAAATACTTTTGCGAGTTTCATAGTTGCATAAATGTCGCAAATAGAAAAAAGTTTCAACTAAGTAAGTTACTAATTGAGTTACTCATGTGACAAATGAATAACTCTGATTTGAAACACCACTCCTGAGACTTCTCCTTTGGAGATCTGCGACAGAACTCAATGAGACCTCTTTTGGATCTACTCCTCTTGAAACCTCATTTGAAACACCAACTGCAACGAACTCTCGCAACTCATTACATCAAGGAGATAAAAAATGAGCATAGAAAGACCAATTGCAGTACGTTTATTTATTAATGACAAGTTCAACACCACTTTTGGAAAAGGTCTATTTCGCAAGGCAATCTTTAATGGCACGATTGAACTGAAAGACCCAAAAACCAAATTTTTAATCGACCTATATCAATATCCTACGTGGGAGGCTTTGGCTAAGAATGACATTCAGATGCAAACAATTCATGAATTAGCCAATACCGACTTTCCATCGGATGAGAGCCTACTATTTTCCTGGATCGCGCATTACGATCCTCAAACTAAAACGAAAACAGCGGTTAAAGGATATCTCATATATTCACCAGGGACCAACGAGCTGTATGTGAATATTGATAGTCCTGAATTTAGTACGGTTGAGCAGTGGGAACTAAGAGCGCACTCCTGTAAAGCGGTGGGAAGTGGTATTCCAGCAGCAGTCGCCAGCACTACGGACTTGGCGTACTGGTAAATCCACCTCAAAATCGCCTTACAAGCACTGATTTTTCAAGCCCTAACGCTCTAGTAGCTGATATTCAATGAATTGCTTGTAGGGCTGATTTGAACTAGTAGCAAAGCCGTCGTCTTTTCGCCACGAAATTACGGCGGTTTTTTAATGATTTGACTAAATACTTATAGAAAGAAACGGGTTAAGAAAATAACTATATTCTTAACCTGTCTTATAAGTCATTGATTCTTGGAAGGTCGTTTGTCTCGTTACGTGACACTTGCCAAACAAACTGAGGTCGACCTTTTCCCATTAAGGAAACATACTTAAAACGCACATTTTATTTATGACAGGAAAACAAATGGCACAAGCTAAAACCTTATCTCAAGAAGAACTTGATCAAGTTCTTAATTACGTCAGTACCAAAAAATATGCTTTGCGTGATAGAGCAATCATTCTTACCAGTTTTCTCGGAGGCCTTCGCGTCGCCGAAATCGCTTCACTCACCATGGGTGACGTAGTCAACCCCGATGGATCTATTAAGAATGAGATTCGCCTATCGGCCGCGCAAACCAAGGGAAAATATCCCAGAACCGTCTTCGTATCCCAGCGTTTACAAGTGGAGCTGGCCAATTACCTCACCACAAGACATATTAAAAACGCCGATATCCCCTTCTTTCATACGGATCACCGCTTGCGTTTTAGTCCAAATGGCTTATGCGTCTGGTTTCATCAACTCTACAAAAATGTGGGAATTAGTGGTGGTAGCAGTCACTCGGGAAGAAAATTCTTTATTACCACTTTGGCTAATAAAGGCATCGGCGTTCGAATCTTAGCCAGTCTCGCCGGTCACAGATCGATTGCCGTAACCCAAAGGTACATCGATGTTAATGATGAGCAAAAAAGACAGGCCGTGGAGCTCATTTAAGTATTTTTTCTTAACCAAAATTCAAACAGTTTTTTAATTATTTTTCAAAGTGAGTTTTTTGGTGATTTTTTCTCAAAATTAAAATCGCCTTCTAAGCCAGTATTCATGGGGCTTTGATTTTTCACAATTTTCTGTCAAGGAAATAAAACAACAGCCAAATTTGCGCGAAAAATACGAAAAATTCTAGACTGCTTCCATCAACACAAAAACGCATCGCCGGCAATCTCGCCAAAACGTGTTGATATTTTGAAAAATGAAGGAGCATCACATGAGAATCACAGCAAATCAAAAGCAAGAAATCGCTAACGCCACTTTAGTAAAGCTAGATGCCTTAGCAAACCGTCGTCAAGTCTGGCAACGCGACTTTTACGATAAGTCCAATAAAGGTCTTTATTCCCTGCTCTCAGAATGCCTTGGCATGTATTACGAGATCAAGGGGAGCTCTGCTGAAAAAGCTGTTTTAGAGAACATCAAGATCACTTTGGAAAGTCGGGGTATTAAGGTTCAAGCCAGCACACCCGTGCTGAC
>CAIYZI010000330.1 GCA_903930665.1 uncultured beta proteobacterium | reverse complement strand
GGTTCGATTCACATGGATTTGGCGCTTGAGCCATCCTTTGAAACCGCAGTGGAAATAGCTCAATATCGTGGTTATCTATTCACGATCTATGGCTTACCGCACCACCCAAGCCAGGAATTGATTGCTGGCTTATCAAGCAATCCAGAGAGATCATTAAAAATATTGCAGCGTCATTCTGATGCCACCTACATTGCCCAGTCCACCATTATTGATTCCATTTTGATTTCTTGAATAAGATGCTTATGAGTGATTCCACTGTATCGGCCATTACCCAAGCAGCCCGTCTGATTGAAAAGGCTGATGGTCTTCTCATTACCGCAGGAGCGGGCATGGGAGTCGATTCCGGTTTACCCGATTTTCGGGGTAATGAAGGGTTTTGGCATGCTTATCCGGCATTAGCCAAGAGCGGCATTACGCTTACTTCCATTGCTAACCCGCAAGCGTTTATCAATAATCCCAAACAAGCTTGGGGATTTTATGGGTATCGCTTAGCCCTTTATCGCAGAATTATTCCGCATGAAGGTTTTGGTATCTTAGAGGCGATAGCCAAGGAGATGCCACAGGGTGCTTTTGTGGCGACAAGTAATGTGGACGGACAGTTCCAGAAGGCGGGCTTTTCCAGTAATGCGATTTACGAGATTCATGGCTCGATCCATTATCTGCAATGCGTAACACCTTGCTGTCATCGCCATTGGCCAGCCAAAGAAATTGAACCGCTGACTGATGATGAGCGCTGTGAGTGGATTGGGCCATTGCCAAGATGCCCTTATTGTGGAGAGATTGCCCGGCCTGCTATTTTGATGTTTCACGACATGACTTGAGAAGAGGGTCAAACACCATTACAAAGAGGCAATTGGCAGGTGTGGATGAATCGGGTAGAGCGGCCTGTGATTATTGAGCTCGGTGCGGGATTGCAGATTCCTTCCATACGCCATATTGGCGAAAACCAAGGCCATCCTCTAATCCGAATTAACCCCACGCATTTTCAATTACGCGATGAGGGTGGCGGGGTCAGTATTGCCCTGGGAGCAAAAGCGGCTTTGACAGCGATTGCTAAAGAACTTAAGCTGACTCAATGGAATAAATCGTAGTCAATCGTCATGAATCGTCATGAATCGTCATACAGAAAAGGATCCGAAATACTATGTGGTTATTGATCGATGATCAGCGCAATCTCAATACCGATGCGATCGCTAGAACACCTGAGGCTGGTAAAAAGTTACTGGCCATCGGAGGTTGGTCTTGCCTTTGTCTTGACCATGATTTGGCAGCAGAAGAGAGTGGTTACGATGTGCTGATGTGGGCCATTGAATACGATAAGGTGCCCGAGAAAGTGCAATTAGTGACGAGCAATCCTGTAGGGCGCTTAAACATGCGCGCCGCATTAGAGGCTCATGGTTATTGCACTAGTGATGGGATTAATTTTAAGAAGGTGAGTACAGCTTAACTCACCAAATCCAAAATCATTTTCTAGCCTGTTGACTGATACATAAATGCTTAGCTTAGCTCAATCAACTTTAAATGATGAGTAAGCCAAACAACGCAGAATTCCTGGTTGCAACTGTTGTGCAAGGGTTGTAACTCAATCATAAGAATGAATTTCAAGCAACTTGTAGATAAGTTTTGCGACCTACAAAATATTCCTCATGCATCTGCTGTTTACACCCTTATAAGGCAATAAAATCCTCACTAACTCAAAAGTATCCATTGAACACCGTCCAAAGTGTTTGCTGTCGTGAACGAAGTGGGTAATGTCGTTTCACCCATTTAAATTCTCTGCGACACGATTTGTCGGCTGCATCCTTAATATTGAAATATCAATAGATAAATAAGAGGATTCATGGATGCTATAAATATTTTGTAAGTTTGCCAATTGTTGGTCGATGCTCTCGAATATTTCTACTCTTCATTAGCAATTTCAATGCTCAGACTAGAAATCAAGACTAGCTATATGGAACTGCAACTTAAATATGCATACAAAGCACTCATACTTTTGATGCACTAATTTTGTAGATTTTTTTGTTCTATATGTTTCCAATTAGGCATGAAAAAAATGCATATAAAAAATATACAAAAATTAATTGAGCTTAGAGATATTCTTGATAAAAGCCTGTATTCAGGACATTCGGAGTGGGATTTCGGGATATATTGAAATTACCTGTTATTCCCTGTTCCAAAATCGTGGATTTGATCGGTTGACTATATATTTAGAGGGTTGGCCG
>CAIYZI010000329.1 GCA_903930665.1 uncultured beta proteobacterium | reverse complement strand
TATCGCCACTTCAAGAGCCGACCCATTCATTCCTTGAGGGTGCGCAAGAACAAGGTATTGACGTTTGGGGTGAGATAGAATTTTTTGCAAGAGCAATAGCGGCAATGAGTCGTATGGCTCAAGCAAAAGATTTGCAATATCAACCTGCGATATTAGCCATTACAGGGACCAATGGCAAGACAACTACTACTGCTTTAACTGGTCAACTATGTGAGCGTGCCGGTAAAAAAGTAGCAGTAGCCGGCAATATTAGCCCTGCAGCTTTGGATAAATTAATCTCTTGCCTAGAGCAAGTTGATCAGATTGTAGAAATGCCTGATGTATGGGTGCTTGAGTTGTCTAGCTTTCAATTGGTTTATACGCATACTCTGCATCCAACTGCTGCAACTGTACTCAATATTACTCAAGATCACTTGGATTGGCATGGCGATATGCAGGCTTATGCGAATGCTAAATCAAAAATATTTAATTTACAAACCATCTGTATTTTGAATCGTGATGATCCCTTAGTGATGGGGTTAATGAGCGATGAGCAAAAGTCTGCTCAAAATGTAGTGACATTTGGTTCTGGCCGTCCCGATGAGCAAGGCGCCTTTGGTATTGAGCATGATCTCAGAGCTGGAGGCATTGATTGGTTAGTTTGGGCTGAGATAGACGAAGATGTAGAGCCTAAACCTAAGCGTCGCCGCAAATCCTCTGTTGTTGCAGAGGAAGAGCCATTACGCCTTAAGCGTTTAATCCCAGCAGATGCATTGCGAATTCGCGGTCGCCATAATGCTTTAAATGCCTTAGCCGCTGTTGCATTAGCAAGAGCGGCAGGTTTACCGCTGAATATGCTTTTGCATGGCTTGCGTGACTACCACGGAGAGCCGCATCGGGTTCAAAGTATTTCAATTATTGCTGACGTGGAATATGTAGATGACAGCAAGGGAACTAATGTTGGCGCTACTGTAGCAGCGTTAAATGGCCTAGGTAGCAATGAATCGGGTAAACGTATTTGGTTGATTGCAGGTGGTGAAGGTAAGGGTCAGGATTTCACCCCCTTGCGTGATCCCACTTTGCGTTTTGTAAAAGGGGTATTTTTAATTGGTAAAGATGGACCAGCAATTAATGCAGCCTTAGCAGGCGCTGCTCCTTGTGTCATGAGCGAAACTTTGAAAAATGCCGTGCAGGAAGCTGCAAAGCAAGCGCAGTCTGGCGATATTGTTTTGTTATCACCTGCGTGCGCTAGTTTGGATCAATTTAAAGACTATATCGCTCGTGCAGAAGCTTTTGCGTCCGAAGTTGATGAATTGGGAATGCAATTTACAGGAGTTCAAGTATGAACTTAAAAGAAAAATTGTTTCCTGAAAACCGTCAACGCCTAGGTCGCTTTTGGAATTTTTCTAGAGGCGGTATAGATAATTTCCGCATGGGCTTAAGAGATGCGGTATCTGGCGTTGAGCAAACGCGCTCACGCATGATGGAGTATGACCAATTGCTGGTTTGGGCAGTTCTATCTTTGGCATTAATTGGGCTGGTTATGGTGTATTCAGCTTCGATTACTTTAGCTGATGGTCCCAAGTATGCAAACTACAGCAGTAACTTCTTCCTCATTCGCCATGTAATTTCCCTGGCAATTGCTATTGGCGTTGGCATTTGGGCATTTAAGATTCCCACCAAGGTTTGGGATCGTTATTCGCCGATTGTTTTTGGTTTTACAGTTCTCCTTTTGATTGCCGTGCTAATCCCCGGAATTGGTAAGGGTGTGAATGGCGCAAAGCGGTGGATTCCACTCGGAATTATGAATTTTCAGCCTCCTGAGTTGATGAAATTCGCTGCGGTTATATTTGCTGCCACTTATACAGTGCAACGTCAGGAATACCTCCATTCTTTTGTAAAAGGCATGTTGCCAATGGGCATTGCCGTTGCTTTAGTTGGTGGCTTATTAATGGCTGAGCCAGATATGGGCGCATTTGTAGTAGTTGCTTTGATTGCCTTTGGAATACTTTTCCTTGGCGGCATTAATGCGAAATTATTCGGTGGTCTAGTTGTAGTGGGTTTATTGAGTGGCGCCACAATGATTGCGCTTTCGCCATTCCGTCGTGGCCGTATGTTGGCCTTCATGGATCCATGGCAAGTTGATAACGCTGCAAATAAAGGTTACCAGTTGACTCACTCACTCATGGCATTCGGTCGTGGAGAATGGTTTGGTACAGGCCTAGGTGGCAGCGTTGAGAAATTACACTATTTACCGGAAGCCCATACTGATTTCATCATGGCTGTAATTGGTGAAGAGCTAGGTTTTGTAGGTGTAGTGGTAATCATCTTCTTGTTTTATTGGGTGGTGCGTCGTTCATTTATGATCGGGCGGACGGCTTTGCAGTTAGATCGTAGTTTTGCTGGTCTGGCCGCTAAAGGCGTCGGTATTTGGATTGGTTGGCAAGCATTCATCAATATGGGTGTGAATCTTGGCTTGTTGCCAACAAAAGGCTTAACGCTTCCATTGGTAAGTTATGGGGGCTCCGGCATTGTGATGAATGCAGTAGCGATAGCGATGTTGCTTCGAGTTGATTATGAGAATCGCGTTTTAATGCGCGGAGGGAAGTTATGACCAAACCCTCGATTCTGATTATGGCTGGCGGTACTGGCGGGCATATTTTTCCAGGACTTGCTGTTGCCCAATATCTGCGTGATTGTGGGTGGAATGTATCTTGGCTTGGAAACCAAGGCGGTATGGAGTATCGCTTGGTCAAGGCTTCCAACTTCCCTTTTGAGTCAGTCCAATTCGGCGGTTTGCGTGGCAAGGGAATAAAAGCCAAACTCATGTTGCCTATTAATTTATGGCGTGCAGGGATTCAAAGCTGGAGGATCATGCAACGCTTGAAGCCTAGCGTGGTTCTTGGAATGGGAGGCTACATAACTTTCCCGGGCGGCCTTGTAAGTAAAATAATGAAGCGTCCCCTCGTATTGCATGAGTCAAATTCAGTAGCAGGAAGTGCTAATCGCGCCCTTGCAAAGATTGCTTCATGCACTTTGACAGGATTTCCGCACACAATAGAAAATGCTGAATGGGTTGGTAATCCAATTCGTGCGGAGTTTGATAGTCTGCCAATGCCAGCTCAACGCTACGATGAGAGACAAGGCAATCTTCAAATACTTGTCGTAGGCGGTAGCTTGGGTGCGGTGGCGCTTAATGAAAACATACCAGCTGCATTGGCTTTGATTCCAAAAGAGGCCAGACCTAGAGTTATTCATCAAGCGGGGGAAAAACATTTAGCTGCCCTACAAAATAAATATGCAGACTTAGGCCTGGAAGCGGATATTCGTGCTTTTATAGATGATATGCCCGCAGTCTATGCGCAAGCAGATTTAGTAATCTGTCGTTCGGGAGCGATGACGGTTTCAGAAATAGCATCTTGCGGTGTTGCTTCTTGCCTCATTCCATTTCCATATGCTATTGATGATCATCAGACTGAGAATGCCAAATTCTTGGCCAATGCAGATGCAGCTATTTTGCTACCTCAATCAGGGTTGAATCCTTGTGACTTAGCTTCGATGATTCAAAATTTCACCCGCAAGAATTTAAAAGAAATGGCTATGCGTGCACATGCCTTAGCAAAGCCTCATGCAACCCAACGGGTGGCTGAGGTATGCGCGGATTGTGCGGGAGTAGGTATATGAAACATATTGTTCAACAGATTCATTTTGTAGGTATTGGTGGCGCTGGCATGAGTGGCATTGCCGAGGTCCTGCTTAATTTGGGTTATCAGGTTTCTGGTTCCGATTTGGCTGAAGGCGCTACTACAAAGAGGCTAAAAGATTTAGGTGCAGTAATTCATATTGGGCACGATCAACAAAACATTGGTACAGCTGAGGCAGTAGTCATTTCTACGGCTGTAGCGGGAAATAATCCTGAGGTTTTGGCTGCCCGTGCTGCGAAGATTCCTGTTATTCAACGTGCAGTCATGTTGGGTGAGTTAATGCGCTTAAAGCAAGGTATTGCCATCGCAGGAACTCATGGAAAAACTACCACCACTAGTCTTGTGGCATCAGTGTTAGCAGAAGGCGGGTTGGATCCTACGTTTGTCATTGGCGGAAAACTCAATTCTGCTGGCGCTAATGCTCGTTTAGGTCAGGGTGACTTTATTGTGGTTGAGGCAGATGAATCTGATGCCTCCTTCTTACAATTATTTCCTGCAATGGAAGTAGTAACGAATATCGATGCTGATCATATGGATACCTACCAGCATGATATGGCACGCCTAAAACAGGCATTTGTACAATTTATTCAACGCATGCCTTTTTATGGTGTGGCAGTTTTGTGTATTGATGATGCGAATGTGCGGGACATTATTCCCTTCGTCTCGCAATCGGTATTACGTTATGGCATGTCTGAAGATGCAGATATTCGTGCAACTCATGTACGTGCTGAAGATACGCGCATGTATTTCACAGTCGAGCGCCGAACCATTCGTAGGCATGGAAATAGACCGGGACCTTTGCAGGTACAGTTAAATTTACCCGGCCTACATAACGTACGCAATGCTTTAGCAGCTATTGCGATTGCCACAGAATTAGGTGTGAGTGATGACGCTATCGTTAAAGCCTTATCTGAATTTGATGGCGTTGGACGTCGTTTTCAGCGCTATGGTGAAATACCCCTTGCTAGTGGGGGCAGCTTCACTTTAATTGATGACTATGGTCACCATCCCGTAGAGATGGCAGCAACATTAGAGGCTGCGCGTGGGGCATACCCAAATCGTCGTTTAGTACTGGCATTTCAGCCTCACCGCTTTACTAGAACGCGCGACTGCTTTGGTGAGTTTGTTCAGGTACTCAAAAATTTTGATGCTTTAGTTTTAACTGAAGTATATCCAGCTGGTGAGGTCAAAATTCCTGGTGCCGATGGTAAGAGTCTATTAAAGGCCGCTGTCGCCATTGATCAAAATACTAAATCTATTTTGGATATTGGTTCTGTAGCGTTTGCTCCGACGGTAGCAGATATGCCCGAAAAACTTTTCGAATTATTACGTGATGGGGATGTGGTAATCACTATGGGTGCAGGCTCGATTTCTGGCTTGCCCCATGCTTTGGCGGAGACAAAAAATGTTTAAACAAAATATGATGTCGCCTTCTTGGGGTGAACGTGTTCAGTCTGATTTAGCCAATTTAGATATTAAGTCTCTAGGTAGGGTTGGCGTTCTATTGGGCGGTCGATCTGGAGAGCGAGAAATTTCCCTTATGTCAGGTAATGGTGTTTTGGATGCCCTTCTTTCAAAAGGGGTTGATGCGCACTCATTTGACCCTGGTTTAAGAAGTCCAATTGAATTGGCAAAGGAAAAATTTGATCGTATTTTTATTTCGTTGCACGGTCGCTATGGTGAGGATGGAACGATCCAAGGTTTGCTTGAATTATTAAATCTTCCATATACCGGTAGCGGTGTGTTGGCTTCGGCACTTGCTATTGACAAAATTGCCACTAAACGTATTTGGTTAAGTAGTGGTTTGAATACCCCTGAGTTCTTGGAGTTAACTGCAAATAGTGATTGGGATGCAGTCGTAAAGCACTTAGGTTTACCTTTAATTGTTAAGCCAGCGCATGAAGGATCTTCATTAGGATTGACTAAGGTTAAATCTGTAAATGAATTGCAGACCGCTTATGTATTGGCCGCAAGTTTGGATAAAAAGGTAATTGCCGAAACTTGCATTATTGGCGATGAATTAACTTGCCCTATTGTTGGTGAAGGTGCTCATGCTGAGGCTTTGCCCGTAATTAAAATTATTCCACCCGAAGCAAATTACGATTTTCACAATAAGTATTTCTCAGATGAGACTAAATACTTATGCCCTACTGGACTGGCGCCCGAGGTTAATACTGCTGTTCAAGAGTTGGCTTTAGCAGCTTATCGGGCTCTTGGTTGTCGTACCTGGGGTCGAGCAGATGTGATGTTAGATCAGAAAACAGGCAAGCCTTATTTATTGGAGATGAATACTTCTCCTGGCATGACTTCCCATTCTTTGGTGCCTATGGCTGCTAAAGCTGCGGGCGTTGAATACGCTGACTTGGTCCTGTGGGTACTCAGTAAGACACTTCACAATCAGGCAAGCCATAAGAGATGAGTGGAGTGAGCACATTTCTCAATCGATTTGGCGAGATTTTTACATCGCTGATGTCTCCGCTTTGGAATTATCCAGAGCGGATGAAAAAGATGAGCCAATTTTTAATACGCTGTTTTGCCGTGATGGTTTGTATTGGAGTTTTGGTTTGGTTAAGTCAACGTCCAGTCTTCACTTTACGTCAAGTGGTGATTGAGCCTGTGGCTGGCCAAACCTTGAGACATATTAATAAGCTGGGCATCAAACAGGAAGTGTTGGAAACAGTTCGGGGTAATTTCTTTAGCGTCCGCCTGGAAGATGTAAAGCTTGGTTTTGAATCCTTGCCTTGGGTACGTCATGCAAATGTACGTCGCGTTTGGCCAAATGGCTTGATTGTCAGTATTGAGGAGCAGAAACCATTTGGTACTTGGGGTGGTGTAGAAGGCCAGATGCTCATGAATACCCATGGAGAATTATTTTCCGGCCGTGCTGCAGATGTTGGTGACGACGTGCCATTAATTGAATTTCAAGGCCCTGCTGATGCGAGTAAAGAAGTAATGAGTTTGTATGAAAAAGCGAACAACTGGTTTAAGCCATGGGGCGCTCAAGTAAGAAGCCTTGCTCTGACAGAGCGATATGCCTGGCACATTCAGCTTACAAAT
>CAIYZI010000328.1 GCA_903930665.1 uncultured beta proteobacterium | reverse complement strand
TATCTTGGCGGTGCCACAAAATCAAGGTCCCATCCTGCTGAAAATACACTGGGGTTGATAATTCTGCGAGTATTTCCTTCCAGCGTGGCAGACTATGAATGCCCATTCGTACAACGTTGTCTTCGGTAATGGCGGATTCAGCAAGAGGGGCAAGCATCGCTGCAGCAATCCGGGCGGGAGAGAGTTCGGCGTCTTTGCTGCCTTTTTCAAAAAGGTCAACTTGAGCACCGCGCTTAGCTAAGGCAACAGCGAGCAACCGACCTATTAGGCCGGCACCCACAATCGCGTATTTGCCACTAGCGAACATGCTTTGCTTCATTTGTTTAAATCAAGTTACTGATAGATTTCGCTACCGCGCTTACGAAATTCAATCGACTTTTCTTCCATGCCTTTATTCGGATCAACGCCTTCTGCTTTTAAGCTTGCCGCATAGTCACGTACTTCTTGAGTAATCTTCATAGAGCAGAACTTCGGACCGCACATGGAGCAGAAATGCGCAATCTTCGCGCCTTCAGCAGGCAAGGTGGCATCGTGATATTCACGAGCGCGCTCTGGGTCTAGTCCCAGGTTAAATTGATCTTCCCAACGGAATTCAAATCGGGCCTTGGATAAAGCATTATCGCGAATTTGTGCACCAGGTAAGCCTTTAGCGAGGTCAGCACCATGAGCAGCAATCTTGTAAGTAATGATGCCTTCACGTACATCTTCTTTATCTGGCAAACCTAAATGTTCTTTGGGGGTGACATAGCAAAGCATCGCAGTGCCATACCAGCCAATTTGCGCTGCACCAATGCCGCTAGTGATGTGGTCATAGCCAGGGGCGATGTCAGTAATCAATGGTCCGAGAGTATAGAAAGGCGCTTCAAAGCAATGCTTGAGCTCTTCAGTCATGTTTTCTTCAATACGTTGCATTGGTACATGGCCAGGACCTTCAATCATCACCTGAACATCGTGTTCCCAAGCTTTAGCAGTGAGTTCGCCTAAGGTATGAAGTTCACCAAATTGCGCTGCATCATTAGAGTCAGCAATACAGCCTGGGCGTAAGCCATCGCCTAAGCTAAAGGAAACGTCATAAGCCTTCATGATCTCGCAGATTTCATCAAACCTGGTGTAAAGGAAATTCTCTTTATGGTGAGCTAAACACCACTTAGCCATGATCGATCCGCCACGTGAAACAATGCCAGTGATGCGGTCAGCAGTTAAAGGTACATAACGCAGTAATACGCCCGCATGAATAGTGAAGTAATCCACACCTTGTTCGGCCTGCTCAATCAAGGTATCGCGGAACATTTCCCAAGTGAGGTCTTCTGCAACGCCGCCAGTTTTATCCAATGCTTGATAGATAGGAACGGTACCAATAGGCACTGGAGAGTTACGAATAATCCATTCGCGGGTTTCATGAATATGTTTACCGGTCGATAAATCCATGATCGTGTCTGCACCCCAACGAATGGACCAGACCATTTTTTCTACTTCTTCATTGATAGAAGAAGTCACGGCTGAGTTACCCAAGTTGCCATTGATCTTCACGCGGAAGTTACGGCCAATAATCATGGGCTCTAATTCTGGGTGGTTAATGTTGGCGGGAATGATGGCGCGCCCTGCAGCGATTTCTTGACGAACAAATTCACCTGTAACAATTTCAGGTAAATTCGCGCCGTAGCTTTTGCCAGGATGCTG
>CAIYZI010000327.1 GCA_903930665.1 uncultured beta proteobacterium | reverse complement strand
CTGCCCATGTTTGTTGATCTTCTGGTCCAGCGCTGAAATAAGATCGTACAAACTGCTCAAAATAAGGTCGGGGTTTTTTAAATTCAATGGGATGGTATTTTTTCATAGTGTTATTGCAATGGCGCAAATGAAGTTTTGTTGCCCGTCTTTACCTCATAGTAAAAAGCTTGAATCTGGGGAGTAATTTCCTTCATGAAATTGATTATCTCCTCTTGCGTTTTTCCTCTGGAAAGCTGATTTGTTTGATACTCCATAAAAGATTGTGCAATGGTTTTTATATCTACCTTTCCATTGGCTTCTTCAATCTCAAACTGGATGCCTGAGCTATGGGTGAGAATATTGCCCTCTAATGTCCAGTTCTTGCGCCAATCGGTAGTGTCTCAGTTTGAAAATAAATCCCTATAGCTTCATCTCAGCCTGCTCGCTGTTAAATTTAGGCGGCTTAACGGCAGCATCTGGAACTGGACTGAAATCAATAGCCTTCAATAACTCCCCCTGGGTAATCTTCTTTAATAGCTCAGCTTGTTTTGGATATTCCGATAGGGTGCACTCTAATGTCCACAGTAATTGCAAAAGCTCACTTGTAAGCTCTGATTCCCATCGATCAAGCCCAATCTCGTCGAGCCCTGAAGTTTTCTTGCCGGATCTATTTGCCATTCTATAGCCCAGCCAAGATTGAACTACCTTTAAACCGGAGACATTAAATTCCCAAATTTCACTTGTTATCGGCCCAAATTCTCCATTACCCACACAAAGCACTTTTCTTTCTAAATCAAAATGGAAACTATCAACAGGGCTATCGCACTGCACCGCCTTAATACACTTGGCAACTCCAGAAACCGGCGGAAGATCTGCGCTAAATTGCTCGCCATAGCTATGTAGATGGATAAGCACTTTTCCAAGAGCAATTGCCTCACTAAATAATTCATGGCTAGTCGTAATTGGAATACGAATGTCTCTTCTACTGATGTCTTGCTTAAAAAGTTCTATATATCCAGGATGCCCAGCAACGCAATAAAGGTAGCAAGCCCAGTCAATTGCCGCAACCTGATACCCAAGTGATTCAGAGAGCTTTTTAAGCAGTTCTGGATGCAAGTTCGCCTCTTTACCTTCATCATCTCGATAGAGGGGCAGCACGTCCTTTGAACCTCTACCATTGAAGCAATGGTAATCAGGAGGATTTGAGGCAATAGTTAAGCTTGGGCCCGATGTTAATACCTGACTAAAACTCGATAAAAAATAAATTTGGTTAACAGACTTGCTTAACCAAAGAACGGGGCGTAAATAGTCTCCAACCCTGCTATCTACTATTGCATATTGACGATCAAATGACCTAAATCCGTATCGGTAAATTGAAGGCTGAGTTGAGTCTTGCGTCAAAGCAGCAATTGAGTCAAGTTTCCTATTTTGGTCAAATAAATCATACAGCTGGCTACCAACGGCTCGATCGCGACTTTCCCTAAAAAGCGCCTTACGATCTGCTGTCGATATTAGGGCCTGCCATCGTCGTTCCAGAATATTCTTTGTCGGGGCAATTGGCCAGTTTCTGGTGAACTGAGCTCCAGAATGTTGCCATGGCATCAGATCGGTAAGTTTTGGCCAACTCAAATAGTCGGTTGCCTCTGGCTGCGGTAAAAAACTATCCACCCAGCTACCAGGACAACATTTAAAGGGGATACTGTTTAAATCCGTTACGTTCTTTAGCGCCTCTAATTTTTCTGATCGAGTCCCATCAAATTTTGCATAATAGGCTTTCGCCGGAACCGATGGCTGGGGTTGGTCATAGCGAACTGCAATTGTAATTACGACTGGAGTTTTAATTGCAAATACATTTTCTTCTTGCTGGGTTCCGCGGCCATCCCCACCTAAATCAATAAACCAAATTTCATCACATAGCTCGCGCATTTTTTTTCGCATCCCAATGAATGCATCCCCATCCATAAAGGATGAGGCGGTAATAAAACTGACAATTCCGCCTGTGGATGCAAAAGGTTGCTCAAACACTTTCCATAATGCCCAGCGCCAGAAGTAGACATAAAGATTGTAAATATTTTTTAGTTGCACACCTTTTCCAGCCGCCTTAACGGGCTCTATAAAATCATTTAGAATGGCGTCTTTTCCAGCCTTGGATTCACCCCAGCGCACCCACGCACCAGTGCTCATTTTGTTCGATTCATTAGCGGCTTCATGGCGATCGTAAGGAGGGTTTCCGATGCACACCAATACGGGTACCGATTCCTTGACACGTTTTGCCCTGCGGTGCTCCAAGCCAATTGCCTGATACATCATTGGCAGCTCAGGCATGAGTTCATGGGGCGACTCTAAAGTATTGCTAAGGAACACTTGAACACCATCTCCAGGGACGCCACCACCAAAATCCTGTAGCAATCGAGTCATTCGCAGTGCCGCAACAGCATAAGGCCCCACCATGATTTCAAAACCATAGAGACTTGATGCAAGCAAGCTTGCCCTACCTTTAACTGCACCAGCGCCTTCAACCAACGCAACACGCTTCATGGCCTGATCCACGATTGAAAGAAGGTATGTTCCCGTGCCTACAGCAGGATCAAGTGTAGTAACCCCGCCTTCAGCAAAACCCATTGGTTTATTCATCCTAGACTGCAAGATGTCATCCACAAGGGAGACTTGGGCATGAACAACATCTAATGGTGTGTAATACGCCCCTGCATCTTTGCGGAGCTTAGGATCATATTCCTGCAAAAAATCTTCATAAAAATGTAACCATGGGTCATGTTTCCCAGTTGACATTGTCTTGTGAGGAACGGCGCTGATAACGCGCTTAAGCATTCCCAGTGATGCTTTTACATCCTCCTCGACTTGCTCATCGGTAAGCACATATAGGGCCCTACCAAGCAAAGTATTTTTAGATGTCAATGAACTCACGGCTTGATCCAAAAATAATGTGTTTGCGCCGTTTGATCTGGCAAGTAGTAGCGCAAAGGTAACCGTTTGGGCATAAGAGTCTGCAAACTTCTCGTCATCTGCGTCGGGGAATAGGTAATTTCGCCAATCCCTGGCGGTACTGAGCATAACCGGACTCTTGCGCTCCAGCGCATCTAAAACATCCTTCTTTAACATTCGGCACAAGGGAGCAAGATAGTGGGCTAATTGCTTAGCCGTATTGGGAACCACGGGCTCCCATGTTAGAAAATCAGTTAGGACTATTAGCAGACTTTCCGCATCGCCACCACCAATTGCCCTGCGGCCAAGTACGCATGGGTTACCAGTAAATTTTATTTTTTTAATTAATTCACCAGTCCGGTATAGCGACCACTCAATGCCATCTGTGTACAGCAGGTTTGGCAAGTTTTTGAAGCGCTCCCACTGTTGTCTATCATGACCCTTAAAGCTATTTGGATTTGCACCTTTGCCAGATGCCTTAAGCTCCACATATCCGCATGGTATGTTGGCAGTAGTTACTGCATAGTCCGGCCTGCCCAAGCGATTCTCAAGTAAAGTTTCGCCAATAGCTGTGACAGAAAGATTTAGTATTTCACCGGCGTCTTTTATTAATCCTTCAAAAGGTGTTCGTAACTGCTCTTCTGGTTCGCCAGTTATTGAGGTAGAGAATTTTGCTTGGATTGATTCCGCGAAGGCAGTAAGGGCAGCTTCGAGCTTCGAGCTTCGAGCTTCGAGCTTCGAGCTTCGAGCTTCGAGCTTATTATTGTAATCGGTCATTTAATTAAATTCTATCTTTTTGTTTGTTATATTTTCCACGCTTCTTTGCTACTAGTTCAGGAGCTAAACGCGCAATTTCTTCAATACTCCAAACGTGATCGCTAAGGCCTGCTTGCATGGCTGGTGTAACCCGTAGAGTTTTATGAATCCTAGCAAAGTTGTAATACATAAAGTGCAAGCTTACTGCATGTAATTGGTTTTCTAGCTTCTTTCCAAAGCCATTGGTAAGGCGGGTAAAACGGCGCATGTGCATACGCATCGTCAGATTTTGACGTTCTACATAAGATGTCGAAACCTTGTTGTATTCGGGATTACCACTAATGCAAACTTTTTTAATGCCAGTGCATTCTGCAGGACTATATCGTCCAGCAGTTGATCCTGGAGCATTGCCAAACATCTTTACTAGCTGGGCATAATCCACATCATCACCAAAAGACTCTTCCATAGCCTTTAGATAGACCTTATAGCCATCGGTGGTGAGCTGAACCCGTGAATCCACACGAGAGCGTAAGTCATCTGTAAATTCAAGGGCATATTCGGCATCACGACCACCAAGCAAATAAGAAATAATGAGCTTTGAATCAGCATCTATGGCCGTCCATGTCCATACGTCACCAGCACCCTCGGGGGCAGCTTTAGCCGCCGCTACATTCTTCTGCTTGGCATAGCAAAATGACCATATTTCATCACATTCCACGAGTTTGCTTTGTAGCCCTCGAACATTCTCATCGTGGTATTTGGCGCAGGCTGCGCCCACATCACATAACAACTTCGTTACGGTGTTGATGGAGCATCCAACAATCCTCTCAATGGAGCGCATGGAGTTGCCCTCAACTAATAAGTTAAGAATCTGTACTCGTTTTTCAATGGGGATGGTATTCATTACTCGTCTAATTTCAAACTGAATTTGAATTATTTTAGCATAAAGGAATAATTATTGGAATAAATTTATTAAATAATGTAGTTGTTATGCTATCATAAAAGCACTTATCTTAAGGGGCGAAATATGGGATTGCTAGAGCAAAAAACATTGATTGAACAGGACGAAGCGCTAAAAATAATTGGTGGCAGGTTAAGTGGTGTCTATAAGTCAATAACAAATGCTTGGGAGGCCTACTTAAGCTATCCAATCGATAAAAGAGTGATTCACTCGGATAGTTGTAAGGCTCACATTATTCATTGTCATATGGTTCATGAGGCAACCAAGTTTGTGGAGCAGACAGAAGGGATTGAAGTTCTTGAGCGAAAAAAGTTGTATATGTTTGTAGTAGATGCAAAACTCGCAATTCGATTTAAAAAATTTGATGAATCTTACATATCTAAAAATCAACCAACAAAGCAAGTAAAAGACTTTAGGGGGCAACTCCAATTGGCCGGAATTGAAGCCTCACACAATCTAGAGGCAGGATATATTTTGGATCAAGATGGGCAATTGAAGGCGGTTCATTTGGTTTGCCCCAGCGGCCTCAAAAGCAATTATTGGGAAGTTCTTTTGACTCAAAGCGGAAGCGAGTCGATTGTTTCAGATTTATTTGCTAAGAAAGTTGACGAGGAAGGCGGTAAGAAGGTAAATCGCATTAAGAGAAAAAAGGAAGCAACTATTATTCAAATTGCTAATGAAAATGGAAAAGCTTAATCCTGACATGATCGTATTGGCGAGAGAATATCGCGGATTAACACAAGAAGAATTGGGCAAACTTATAGGAGCATCTCAAGCCACCATTGCAAAAATAGAGGGCGGTGTTAAATCAGCCAGCCTGGAGCAGACTGCTTTATTGGTCGATAAGCTTCAGTTTCCAATTGATTTTTTTACGCAAAATGAAGAGTTACTGGGGTTTGGTTCAAGCGCATATTTTTATAGAAAGAAGGCCACAATATCCTCAATCGAGCGCAAGAAAATTCAAAGCATTGTGAATATACTAAGAATTAACTTGAAGTTTTTTTTGAAATCGATAGACATTGAAGCGTCAAGAAAGTTACCGCTATATGATCTTGCGGAAGACTTCAATGGGTCAGCAACACTTGCGGCGATGTCATTGCGATCCTACTGGAATTTACCAGATGGCCCGATAAAAAATTTAACACAACTTATCGAAAGTACTGGAGCTATTGTTGTTCCTGTAAATTTTGGCATGAGAAGCATAGATGCAACAAGCATACGACTAAATGAGCTTTCCCCGATTATTTTTATTAACGATAATTTAACTGGTGATAGATGGCGCTTTACATTGGCTCATGAGCTTGCACATTTAGTGCTTCACCAAATTCCAAGCGAAACCATGGAAGAAGAGGCGGATGAATTTGCTTCCGAATTTCTGCTGCCGAGCTCTGAATTAAAGCCACATTTCACAAGAATTGGAAAGGTTAGACTTCAAGATCTTTTTGTATTAAAGGCATATTGGAAGGTGTCAGCTCAAGCCCTGTTAATGAAAGCGGTATCGGTGGGCTCTATTGATAAATCGGAATCCCAATATATTTGGCGGCAAATAGCGAGCAGAGGTTATAAAACATCTGAACCTCATCCCTTGCCAAAAGAGGATATAACCACTTATAAAGACATGCTTAATTTCTTTGAGAGCGAATTAAATTTCTCTAAAAATGAAATTGCTGAGGCGATCCACCTTAACCCAATGGAGGTCGAAGTACTCCACGGCGTTTCTGGGGCGTGGGGGAGTCGTCAAAGTCACCTGAGGATTGTTTCTTAGTTGACCAACGCTTGTTTGCTGCTTTTCTAGCAATCTCCGAGCGCTGCTCGGGGGTTAGCTTAGAAGCCCTAACAGCGCCGCCGATAAGCCCACCACGCCGCCCTGATTCTTGGGCGGCTTTTTTCTTTGGATCAATGGCAGCCTTTTCTACTTCGCCAGTAGCCTGCTGCAAAATAGAAAAAGCTGACTGGTTAAGGTCTTTCCGAGGGTTTGATTTTGTTGCCATACCCTCAAGCATAACGATTACTAGAAATCAGTCAAGATGGGATAAATTCAAACTGAGACACTACCGAAACTTTCATAAAAATACATAAAGTTCTATGAATAATTTTTTATCAAATGAGCTGATCCAAAAAGTTCGCGAAGTAACAGGGCTGCGGATCACAGAATTTGATTATGAAAAATTAACTACTTGGATCCATGCGCGCATTAAAGTGCTTGGATTGCCTGATTTTGCGGCTTATCAAGCTTACCTCGGTGGAATCACGGATCTTTCACAGGATCGCCAAATGTTAAGTGACTTACTGACTACTGGCGAAACCTTCTTTATGCGTGATCCAGGGCAAATGGACTTAATTCGTCGTGTCATTCTTCCGGAAATCATTAATAGAAAGCGTTTACAGAAACAACTACGCATCTGGACGCCCGCTTGCGCTACCGGTGAAGAGCTCTATTCTCTGGTGATCTTGCTAGAAGGTTTGATTCCCGATCCCGAATATTGGGATATCGATATCGTCGGAAGTGATATTAATCCCGTCTTTATTGAAAAGGCTAGGCTTGCCTCCTATAAGGAGTGGTCCTTTAGAGGTTGTAGCAATGACTTTAAGAGCGCCTATTTTAAAGGAGGGATTGGCTCGTGGAGCTTAAATGCCTCGATTCGCTCCCGTGTCCGTTTGTTGGTTCTCGACCTTGTTAACGCGAACTTGCCAGATTATTCAAAAAACTTAGTCGATGTGGATTTCATCCTCTGTAGAAACCTATTCATTTATATGAATATGGATGCGATTAATGCCATTACCGAAAAACTCTCTGCATGCCTTGCAAGGGGTGGTGTATTAATGACAGCTCATGGGGAGTTACATGCCTATAGACAAAGTGGCTTACAAGTCAAAATTTACCCAGAATCCTTGGTTTACCAAAAAATTGATGGCGCAGCTCTCTTAGAGTCCGCGGCGGATACAACGCCTATGGCAACTATGTTCTTATCTCCCAAGGCATTTGAGATGCCTAAAGAGTCTTTAATTCCCATGACTTATATTTCGGCACCAACAGACGGTGGGCATCTCATGACCCCTGTAACGTTACCTTCTGAGAAATCTAGTGATGAGCTCTATGCATTGGCGTGGCGATATGCCGATCAAGCGAAGTTCAAAGAGGCAATTGAGCTGTATCAAAAGCTTGCATTGATAGACCCAATGCAAGCGCAGTTGCACTACCTGCATGCAGTGATTTCTATGGAAATGGGCGATATTGAACAAGCGAAATCAGATCTTCGCAAAACGCTTTACTTAGACTCCGAGTTCATTGCTGCCTATTTAGAATTAATTACGATCCAGATTCAGGAAAATAAGCCTGAAATGGCTTCAAAGTCTTGCGACCTAGCAATCAAAGCATTGCAAAAAATGGGGCCTCAGGAATCGATCCCATGTCTAAAAAACAGTACAGTTTTTGATCTAAAACAATATCTGGCCAATATTCAAGAGGGTTTGACTTCAATACTCAAGTAACCTAAATTGAACAATAAAGTTTATAAAGATTAATATGCCAAGCTTTCTAGTTTTTGAGTCTGACTCAGTCCAATATGCAGTTCCCACCGAGAGTGTGGAGAATGTATTTTGGATGCCTGAGCTTTCCGCAATTGAAGCTGCGCCACCTTGGTTTGTTGGGTTGGTGAACTGGCATGGCGAAATCGTTCATGTTTTGGACTTGGGCTTAAGATTTAAACATGTTTCTCATGAATACCAAGGTTCAACCAACATCATTTTGGTCAATACTCCGCAGATGCGCTGTGGAATCGTCGCAGACTATGTAAAAGGGCTAGTAATTGTTTCTGATGAATCCGTCGTAAATCGTGATTTGGTGATTCCGCCTGACTTTAAATCGGATTATTCCAAGCTGATTGCTGGGGAGATCAAACATGACGATGAAATTATTTTGTTGCTCAATTTGTCTGCTTTATTAACGGTCGAGGTTGGGCAGAGCCTACCAATCCATTTTGATGCAAGCATCCCTGAAGTACCCTTACCAGGCGCTAAGCGTAATGAAGAGATCTTCCGGTCAAGGATGCATCAATTGGCTATGCCAATTGAGGGTGGGCAGGAGGGGTCTAAACAGGCCTTTGCGCTGATCACCATTGGTGGTATCCAATATGCGATTGAGGCTGAGTACATACTAGAGT
>CAIYZI010000326.1 GCA_903930665.1 uncultured beta proteobacterium | reverse complement strand
TGACTACGAAAGGACTGCCTTGTTGTCCCACTTCATTCCATGGAAATAAGGCCAAGATCACAAGAATGGCGCCCATGTAAAAAATCAAAATCCGCCAAGCCAATGAATCAATTGCCATGGGAATCGTCTTTTGTGGGTTTTCAGCTTCACCTGCTGAAAGGCCAATCATCTCTATTCCTACGTATGCGAATAAGACCATTTGCAATGACAGCAACATACCGCTAATGCCATTTGGAAAAAAGCCGCCGTGTTGCCATAAATTATTTAATCCAAGAGGCGTCCAATTATTCGTAAAGCCAAAAAAGATGACCGAACAACCCAAGGCAATCATGGCTACTATCGCCACCACCTTAATGAGCGCAAACCAAAACTCAAATTCACCAAAAACCTTCACGGCAATTAAGTTCACCAAACCCATCATCAAGATAGAGGAAAGCGCCCAAATCCATTGAGGGGTTTCGGGGAACCAAATTCCCATGTAAATCCCAACGGCAGTAACTTCGGCAATGCCCACCACAATCCAATAAGTCCAATAGCCCCATCCGACCATATAGCCAGCAAGTGGTCCAACATAGGTATTGGCGTAAGCGGCAAAAGATCCCGCAACTGGCTCATGAACAGCCATTTCACCTAAAGTTCGCAGAACAATAAAAGCCACTATTCCCGCAAGCAAATACCCCAAAAGAATGGAGGGTCCTGCAATTTGAATTGCCGTTGCTGAGCCAAGAAATAATCCGACCCCAATCGTTGACCCTAATGCCATCAAACGAATGTGTCGTACTTTGAGGTGGCGCTTCAAGCCATTTTGTTCAGTCTGCAAAAGAGACCTCCTTTCGATTTGTCGTTGGAGATTTACCAACTGAGCAAAGTCTATGGAGGAGTTTGTATAAGTACTAGAGCATGAAAATGCCTAAAGTAACAAAACTAATAAAAGTGCAGCGATGATTAAAGGTCGACCCTGATCAACAGGGCATATGTGATAAAAAAATAAATTTTGGATGACAACAGAATCAGTAATTTCCTACAGGGAAATCCCCTAAGAATATTGATGTGCAATGAAGATAATTGCTATTGCGCTGCGAGTAAATTTAATATTTCAGCGGCAGCTGCTAATCCGCAAGCGGCGGTCACCATGATCGTAGAACCATATCCTGAACAAGCAAGGCCACCATTAGCGCTACCTGAGCGCGGCTCATGAGAGTAAATAGCCCTGACTCCCATTTTCTTTTTAAGATCCCTTGAAAAACCATGATCTGTACGAAGCCCGACCCGTACCTTTGCAAGCAAAGCATCCTGCTCAGTTCGAGAAAGATCTGCGCAACGCACCGAAGTCGGATCGGACTTACCGCCAGCAGCACCGCACATCACTAATGCACGTTGATTTTTAACGGCCCATGCAGCAAGGGCAATTTTGGTTTGTACGGAATCGGTAGCATCTAGAACTAAAGCATCTACAGGAATCAGCTGATCCAAATTTTCAGGCTCAAGAAATTCATCGCAAGCAGTAAGCTTGATATCCGGATTAATCTTGAGAATGCGTTCAGACATCGCCGCCACTTTCGCCTTTCCATACTCACCCTCCAGGGCGTGTAATTGGCGATTGGTATTGCTCTCGGCGATGTGATCAAAATCAATGATGACCAAATGTCCTATGCCAGTGCGTGCCAAGGCCTCAGCAGCCCATGATCCAACGCCACCTAAGCCAGCTACGACTACGGTTGCATTGCGAAAACACTTCCGCAGCTCTCCCCCGTAGAGTCGAGTCACCCCTCCAAAACGACGATCTTCTAAGCTGCCTTCTAAGCCGCCCTCTACCTTGTCTTCTGCCATAGCTTCTCTTTATACTGAAATAATGGACTCCATCGCTCAACTTCGCAAAAACTATACCTTTGGACAACTTTCAGAAACTGAAGTTCCTGAAAATCCACTCCCCTTGTTTCAGCTGTGGTTTGATCAGGCTATCAAAGCTCAGTGTCCCGAGCCCAACTCCATGACCTTAGCTACTGCCGATAAAGCGGGAAATCCATCAGCTCGTATTGTCTTACTAAAAGGCGCAGATCAGAGTGGTTTCACTTTTTTCACTAATTATGAAAGTCAAAAAGGTAAAGATTTAGCTGTAAGGCCACAAGCTGCCCTTCTGTTTCATTGGCATGAGTTAGAACGCCAAGTACGCATCAAAGGCGATGTTGAGCGTGTAGAAGGTGCGCAAAGTGATGTTTATTACCACTCACGGCCACCAGAATCCAGAATTGGTGCCTGGGCATCCCCGCAAAGCGCAGTGATTCCCAATCGAGAATTTCTAGAAGAAGCTGAAAGTCGCTTCAAAGCTGAATTTGGTGATGAGCCGCCGCGCCCTGAGCATTGGGGTGGCTATCGTTTGCACCCTACTGAGATTGAATTTTGGCAGGGTCGACCTTCAAGACTCCACGACCGTATCCACTATCAACTCGTCAATGGTGCTTGGAAAATCACCCGTCTCGCGCCTTAAGAAAATTCTGGCGCTAACAGCGCTTTAAATTTCGCTCTAAATTTTGCCAATTTAGGAGCCACTACCGCCATGCAATAGCCCTGCCCTGGGTGTTGGCGGAAATAATTCTGGTGATAGTCCTCGGCTGGATAGATAGTCGGAGACTGCTCAATTTGCGTCACGATTGGATTTGAGTAAATATTGGAGGCTTCTAACTCCTTAACCACCTCATTGGCAATTTGCGCCTGCTCCGCACTATGCGTAAAGATCACTGATCGATATTGGGAGCCATGATCATTACCCTGGTAATTCAACGTGGTGGGATCATGAATCACAAAGAAGATTTCCAGTAAATCTCGATAAGAAACGACTTTTGGGTCAAAGTACACATCCACAATCTCTGCATGTCCCGTCATTCCTGTACAGACAGCCTCATAAGAGGGATTGGCCTGAGGTCCGCCAGCATACCCAGAAATCACCGCTTTTACACCGAGAATTTGCTGATAGACCGCCTCCAAACACCAAAAACATCCGCCTCCAAGGGTGG
>CAIYZI010000325.1 GCA_903930665.1 uncultured beta proteobacterium | reverse complement strand
GTATGGAATGCTCGGCCAGTTAGGCGCTCCGCTTGGCTTTGCTATCGCTGCCGGAGTATTTTGCTACCTCCTTAAGGATCTTTCTAACAAGGATTTCCTTGAGTGGGGCTGGCGTTATCCGTTTTACGTCGCTTTTGCTATTAACGTTGTGGCGCTCTTTGCCCGTCTTCGCATGATTTCAACCGAAGAGTACTCAGAGCAGTTAGATAGAAATGAGCTCGAGCCTGCGAACGCAGTCAGCATCATCAAAGATCAAAAGTACAACCTAATCATTGGTGCGTTAGCGGCTTTGGCCAGTTACGCCCTATTTCACTTGGTAACGGTATTTCCTTTATCTTGGGTAGCCCTGTACTCCACACGCTCACTCAGCGACTTTTTGATGGTCCAAATTTTTGGTGCAGGCCTTGCCTTTATTGGAACCCTCTGCTCCGGATGGATCGCAGATCGTTTTGGGCGCAGAGTAACTCTAGGAAGCCTGGCTATCCTCATTGCAATTTTTAGTGAATTTGCCCCTTATCTTATGGGCGGTGAAGCTTACAAGCAAAATATATTCACTCTAGTGGGCTTCACCCTGCTTGGACTGTCTTATGGTCAAGCTGCAGGAGCAGTTACCGCAAACTTCCCAGCAAAATATCGCTATACCGGCGCGGCATTAACTTCCGATTTGGCTTGGTTGCTTGGGGCTGCCTTTGCTCCATTAATCGTTTTAGGACTTTCAGCTGAGCTTGGACTTTCTTACGTCAGCGTGTATTTGCTCTCTGGAGCTCTAGGTACCCTTGCAGCACTGAGCGTTAACCGTACTCTTGAGGCAAAGAATTGATTCTTTAGATTAATATCCCAAAGAACAAAAGACAAAACCCCAGCTAGAAATAGCTGGGGTTTTCTTTATGCTGATTAGCAAATCCATAAAAGTGAACCAAGAAAGTCTCAAGCTGCCTGCATGCTTGAATTCATCTAAAGGCGTAGCAGAAGAATGCTAAAAGTTTGCCAAGCTGATACTGAGGAAAACCGTTCCATCTCCCGCATTTTTGGTAGGGCGAGTCCCTGCTCCACTGGCATTCATGTATTTGTTGTAACAGTAAGGTTGGGCAGTCGTGGCCGTCATACTGCAATTGCCTTTGGCATTAGTTTGAATATAGGCCAAATCTACTGTCCACATATTGGCAATTTTCTTTTCGATACCTAACTTCCAATCAAAATAGCTTGCTGCAGAATAGTTATTCACAAATTGATAACCAGCATGGGCAATCAGACTCCACCCGCCATCCGCCCATGTCCATGAGGGCATAGAAAAAGCCCCCGTTAAATTGGTATAGGATGATCCTGCGGTAGATTGACCTGTAGGGCTGAGCAAATTACCCAAGTTGGTAAAAGTCACATTCTCTTGAACCGTTATAGAACCACGCCTTACTGCCAGGAACAGATCTCCGTTATGCACCAGACCACTCGACATACTAGGCTCAAGAGGTGATGGAACAAAATTAGCAACATTACTACCTGGAAAAAGCGCTCCATAAATACCGGCATTAATGTGATATTCATTGATGTCATTAAACCAACCAACAAATAAATCTGTCTCAAGCACTGCCCCTGGATATCCCGCCCCAGTAGTGATGGTGGAATTCCAGGTACCTACATAAAATTGGTTTGGCAATACTGTGGCGAACTCAGCCTGCACGGCAGGCATCCCAAAGGTTTGGTCTATCCCCTTCGAGCGGTAATC
>CAIYZI010000324.1 GCA_903930665.1 uncultured beta proteobacterium | reverse complement strand
TGTAGAGGGTAATTTTTATGCCTGAAACCGTACCGAGCAAAATTACAGCAATCAAAATGAATAAGATATTTATCCAATTTTTGAGTTTGACTTCATGATTCATGCTCATTATTTAATTGCTCTGTATTTACTCGGTATTTAATTCCGACCTAGTGATAGTGATCCTTATTTCCCGCATTCTGCGATCCAAAAGGAGATCCTGCTGAAATTCCCTGAGATTTTCTATGCATTGCTCTCGTGATGGCGCTATGAACGGCCTCAGCCATTTGCATCGGTTCGGATGTTTTAAGAATGACATGACTCACGCCAACGCGGGCAGCGGCATTTAGAGGATCTGGGACATCGAAAAAATGTGCGCTGTAAAAGATTATTTCAGTACCAGCAAGTTCTGGAATTTCCTGCACCGCTTTTGCAAACATATAGCCATCCATGGGAAGCATTTTGATATCGCAAAAGACAATCTCTGGATACTGAGAACGCATTAGCACAAGCCCATCAATGCCATTCTCGGCCTCTAATACCTCATGGTTACCTTGACTATTAATAATGAGATGCAACAAAGTGCGATCTTCTGGGACATCATCAATGATTAAAAATTTAGCCATCTCAACCTTCTTGCCCTTTTCCGACTGTTGAAGAATATCAGCGAGAGCTCCTATTCATCATGTATTAAATATCTTCCTAATGCCGAGTAATACATTTACATCCTAAACCCAATAAGTAGCTAGAGATAGACCTATAAATGAGTTCTATCACTACATATATTCGGTGATCTTCATTCTCCTTTGTAAATCTTGATTCAAATCAATTTTTAAAATCTGCACTTGATTGCTATTTGAATTCCTTGGTAGCAACATGGTTCCAATGCCCTCCAAAAATGAACAAATTTTTATTGGAGAGATTAATGGAATATTCGTCTAATGGATTTGGGGTTGATATGACAACTAGTAAAGAATCTAATTCAATGAAATTTGAGCTTGCATCTATGGGTGCTTTAGGAAAGATGCTATTAGACTCAGTAGAAAATGCTTATTTTGAAATAGACTTACTTGGTCTTATTCGCTCATGGGGTAAGGGCGCAGAAAAGTCATATGGCTATATCCCTAGTGAAGCTATTGGAAAACTTAATTTCAATATTCTCATTAACTCTACCGATCCCGAAACATCTTCTTTCGATGATTTAACCAGTCAAGTCAACAAAAACGGTTATTGGAAGGGTAAAACCCGAAATACTCCAAAGAACCAAATACAATTTGATGGTGAAACGATTGTTTACCCTAAAAAAGATGATCAAGAGTTGATAGTTGCTTATGTTGTCATCACCACAAAAATATTTACCAAAACAAATGTTCTTCTAAGAGGGCACCGCTCAGCTCTTTACGACAGTTCTTTGTTTAAAACCAGCGCAGAGGCGATGGATTTTATTGAGAGCGTATTGGAGTCCTCAACAGAATATTCCATGATCGGTAAGGACCTCAATGGAAAGATTCTACTTTGGAATGAAGGTGCCCGCAGATTGTATGGATATGAGCCAGATGAGCTTCTAGGCAAGGCAAATTCATCCATCTTGCATGTTCCAGAGGATGTTGCAAAAGGTCTTCCTGAGCAGATCATGGCCACTTCCCTTAAAGAGGGTAAGTGGGAGGGTGTCATTGAGAGAATGCGCAAGGATAGGACGCGATTCTTTGCACGGGTTGTTATTACCCCGCGCTTAGATGCAGTCGGAAAGTCGGTGGGTTTTCTGTTAATTTCTAAAGATATCTCTGATGAGATTCGTTTAAACAAACAAATTGAAGCCACTCAACTCTACACTCGCTCATTGATTGAGTCGAATATTGATGCCTTAATTACAACCGATACTGTTGGCATTATTACTGACGTCAATCGACAAATGGAATTGCTCACCGGCGGAACACGTAGTACTTTAATCGGTAGCCCATTTAAAAATTGGTTTACCAATCCCAATCGAGCTGAAGAGGGTATTAAGTTAGTTTTACGTGAAGGTAAAGCGACAAATTATGAGCTAGTCGCCCAAAATGTAAATGGCCAAACTACAAAGGTTTCTTATAACGCCTCTATATTTAAAGATAGCGATGGCAAGCTTCAGGGAATGTTTGCATCTGCACGTGATATTACCGCCCAAAATAAATTGGAAGAAAAGTTACGTGAATCAGAGGCCTATAACCGTGGTCTGATTGAAGCGTCCGTTGACGGCCTAATTACCGTGGATTTAAAAGGCATGATTACCGACGTTAATGCCAAAATGTGCGAAATGAGTGGGTACTCTCGTGATGAACTCATCGGATCTGCATTCCCTAATTATTTTGCAGACCCTAAATTGGCAATGGAAGGCGTGACCCACACTTTTGAAAAAGGTGCGGTAACGGACTATGTTTTGCCAATGCTCTCTCGCAAAGGTGATA
>CAIYZI010000323.1 GCA_903930665.1 uncultured beta proteobacterium | reverse complement strand
GCGTTTTTAATGCACCCCAAAAGGGTTAATGAGTATTTAAAGATTAATAAGCCTATAGCTCAGTTGGTTAGAGCAGAGGACTCATGGCGTAAGTTGTGCACCAGATGACGAAAGTCGCTGTGTGAATGGTGTCAAATTCGGAGAAAGCTAAGTTCAGTAATGAATACGCTAACGCCGAGCCAAGCTTCAGTATGAAAGTGCTGTTGAAGGTGTAGAGACTAGACGGCACCCACCTAAGTTCAGCAATGAATACGGTGAAGGCATAGTCCAGGGAGTTGTGAAAGCAACACAAACCGGAATCCTTTGGTCCCAGGTTCAAGTCCTGGTGGGCCCACCAGAAAAGCAAAACCCCAGTTAGAGATAGCTGGGGTTTTGCCTTTTGATTGAAATGCTTGGATGCCTGTCTTTTGTTATTCCATTAGATAAATTAGTTTAAATCTCAAGGGCCGCTTTAACTTTTAATTGAACGCAATCAAAATAATTAGATAATGGGAGTCAGCATAAAAAGTATCTTATTTATATTTAGGTAATAAAGATGGACAGGGTAGATTGTGTAGTTATTGGGGCAGGTGTGGTTGGCTTGGCTATTGCAAGGCAATTGGCGTTGCGAGGCTTTGAAACCATTTTGCTTGAGCGTGAGGATAATTTCGGCACAATCACTAGCGCTCGAAATAGCGAGGTAATTCACGCTGGAATTTATTACCCTAAAAATTCATTGAAAGCAAAACTTTGTGTTGAAGGTAATCGTCTTTTGTACGAATATTGTCGCACTCATCATGTTGCTACTAAGTCCTGTGGAAAGCTCATTGTTGCCACAGATGAAAGACAAATAGATGATTTGTATGAAATACTAAATCAAGCCATGAATAATCAAGTACCAGAGATCAAAATGATTTCAGGGGATGAGGCAAGAAAATTAGAATTGAATCTTACCTGCTCAGCTGCGATTCTATCTGCATCTACTGGAATTATTGATAGCCATGGATATATGCTTTCTTTATTGGGTGGCTTCGAGGATGCTGGCGGCATGATAGCGTACCGATCTCCATTAGTTAGCGCTACACCACTGGACCAAGGAAAAAAAGGTTTTGAATTAGTGGTTGCGGGTGCCAATGAGATGCGTTTTCAGACGAAGTTTTTATTTAACTGTGCTGGTTTAAGTGCTCCTGCCGTAAGTCATAAAATTGAAGGCCTGGCGAAGAGTCTCATTCCTAGGGCATATTTTGCAAAAGGAAATTATTTTTCATTGTCTGGTAAGTGCCCATTCAGTCGTCTGATATATCCAATCCCTGAGCCCGGTGGCCTGGGAGTCCATCTCACTATCGATATGGGAGGGCAGGCAAAGTTTGGCCCCGACGTAGAATGGTTGGACATTGAATCTGAAGATCAGATTGAGTATTTGGTGGACTTAAAACGAGCCGATGGTTTTTATAATGCAATTCGTCGTTATTGGTCGGATTTAAAAGATGGTGTATTGCTGCCAGATTACTCAGGAGTGAGGCCGAAAATTGTTCCACCAAATTCTCCAGCAGGAGATTTTTGCTTTGATGGGCCAAATCAACATCAATTACGGGGCCTTTACAACTTATATGGTTTTGAGTCGCCTGGATTGACTGCTAGTCTTGCAATTGCAAATTATGTTGACGGATTAATTCAAGAATCCATGTAAAAGTAAGGACTAGTCAATGAAGTTTTTTGGTGGTCTCTTATAAAGTAGAGCGCTTTCATCGAATTAATCTGAGTTAATTTATTGGGCGGTCAATACACCCACATTCATAATGAAATGAGGGTGTATTGATGCAATAATTACAGTGGTTTAAGAATCTTTCCTTTAGTTTCGGGTAGCAAGAGTGCGGCGATAACAAACAGGGTGTATGCAAAACAGGCAAATATTGCGATGCCATTTCCCAGACCATAGCTCTGTGATATGAAGCCAACCAGGGCAGGGAACAGGGCGCCCATGCCTCTTCCAAAATTGTATGTAAATCCCTGACCCGATCCCCTTAATGCTGTTGGAAATAGCTCGGTTAAAAATGCACCCATACCCGAGTAATAGCCACTCGCAAAGAATCCAAGTGGAAATCCTAGCCACAGCATCATTCCATTTGTAATATCAAGTTGCGTATATAGCGCAGTAATTACACCAGCCCCAATGCCAAAGATAATGAATAATAAACGTCGACCATATTTATCTGCCATCCATGCGCCGACTAGATACCCAGAAAAACTACCAAATATTAGAATGGCGAGGTAACTAGATGATCCAACAACGGTCAGATGTCGCTCGGATTTCAAAAAGGTTGGTACCCAACTGGTAATTGCGTAGTAGCCCCCTTGTGCACCCATCGAAAGGATGGAGCCTAGAATTGTTGCTTTAATAACATCGGGTTTAAAAATCTCAATAATCGATGGCGCTCTGCCTTCTTGCGCTAATTTTTCACGAGCTATTTGAGCAATTTCTGGCTCAGGAACATGACGTCGAATGTAAAGGATGAGCAGGGCGGGTAAGAAGCCGATAACAAACATTGCACGCCATGCTGTTTCTGGAGGGAGCGCTGAAAATAAAATGGCTTGCATAAGTACTGCTGCTCCCCAGCCTAAAGCCCATGCTGACTGAACGCATCCTACTGCGCGACCACGATACTCCGCGCGGATGGTTTCGCCCATGAGCACCGCGCCCGCAGCCCACTCGCCACCAAAACCAAAGCCAAGTATGCCCCGCGCGATCATAAGTTGATTAAAGTCTTGCGTGAATGCGCAAATCAAACTAAAGCAAGAAAACCATAGAACTGTGAACTGTAAGGTTCGCACTCTACCAATTCTGTCTGCTAAGTAACCGGCGAACCAGCCACCAAATGCAGATGCTAGAAGTGTTGCGGTTACGGCTAGCCCTGCTAGTCCACGATCAACTTGCCACAGGGTAATAATAGTGCCAATCACAAGGGGATAAATCATAAAATCCATCCCGTCTAATGCCCAACCCATGAAGCAACCCCAAAAGGTTTTCTTCTCTGTCTGATTCATCGTCTTATAAAATCCGGTAAGACTCGTATCTACATGACTATCCACTTTGTCTCCTTGTACTTTATGTTTAATATGCTAGTGAATTTAATTGTTTTATACACTAGATCAAGAAAAATACCTATAAGCTGTTTCCTGCCCCCCTTTTTTAATTAAAGAAAACTATTTGACATGGTAGGAACGCTAAAAAGGAAGCATTGCCATATTTTTGGCGATACCGCTCTTTTAATTGATTTTTCTGAATACGAAAATCATCTGGACTTGGTGCATTTAATTACGGCAAAGCTGATCATTGGTCATCATGCTTGGTTGTCAGATGTTGTTCCGGGGATGGATAAGGTTTTAATCAAAATTGATTTTTTAGATAGGGATGTATCAATATTTCGATTTGAATTGATGCACCAAATAGAAAAGTTAACTTTGGAAATCATTGCTCAGGAAACCGAGCTTGAGAGTCTCAATTCCTCGGGTAAAACACAACATATCATTCAGGTTTGCTTTAACGAGGAGGTTGCCCCCGATTTATCTGCAGTTGCTAAAGCGGCAAAGCTTTCTATTGAGGAAGTCATTTATTGCTATAAAAAAAATATCTATAGGGTGGATATTTTGGGCTTTACACCAGGCTTTGCTTATTGCAGTGGTCTTGATTCCAAGTTGAGTTTGCCGCGAAAGTTAACGCCTAGGCCATCAGTGCCTGCTGGTAGCGTAGCGATTGCTGAGTTGCTAACTGCAATTTATCCAAAGTCTATATCAGGGGGGTGGAATCTAATTGGTAGATCTGCAAATAAATTATTTGATTTGACGCGTAATCCTCCCGTGCTTTTGATGCCTGGAGATTTAATATCAATAGAAGAAATCTCTTTGGATCAGTTGCATCAACAGGAAAAGGTCAATGCAAAAATGAGCTTTTCATCTCCTATCTATGAAAGTAAAAATCAATTAGATATAGCGATAATGCAAGTCATTAAACCTGGAGCATTAACATCTATTCAAGGGGCTCCTCGTAAAGGATTTGCACATTGGGCTATTAGTGCCGGCGGTGCCGTTGACTTAAATAGTTTGAAGATAGCAAATACTTTAGTTGGTAACGATCCTGAAGAGGCTGGCCTTGAAATCACTGCTGTGGGCCCTACTTTGTATTTTGATGTGCCCGTAGTGGTTTCTTGGGTTGGAGGGGAATGCAATGCGATTGTCAATGGTAGAGAAATTAAGGGCAATCGCCCAGTCTTTTTGCCAAAAAATACTACTCTTCATTTTGGAAAGTTGACGCTAGGCTTTCGTATCACCCTAGCAATTGCTGGTGGTTTTGACATTCCACATGTCTTAGGTAATCAAGGCAGTCATTTGGGGGCGGAACTTGGATTGCCTAAATTGGAGAAGGATGATTTATTTCCCCTTGCTAAGCCGGTAGCCAGCAAGAAATTACTAGAGTTTTTAACCGCCGGCCAGAAACCAAACGAAGTATTTTTTCCAAATTGGTATGCTCCCTCGCCAATTTCACTGTCTGCAGACTTGCAAATCATTCATGCAATTGCCTCTACTGATCTCAATCAATTACCCCAGGAAGACCAAGCGGCGTTTTGGGGGACTACATGGACCATTTCAGCGCAGATCAATCGCATGGGCATCCGCCTTGATGGAGATTTTCAACCCCGCTCTAATGTAGCCGGTATTCCATCTCAAGGGGTATTCTTCGGAAGTATTCAGTTTCCACCATCTAAACAGCCAATTATTTTACTTTCAGAGCATCAAACAACCGGGGGCTACCCTTTATTTGCAAACATTATTTCTTCAGATCACGCTATTTTGGCTCAATTAAAACCTGGAGATAGAATAAAGTTAAAGTTAGTCTCATTAGAAGAGGCCGATATTTTGAATAAGATCTTTAATACTAAAATTAAAAATACAATTGATGCGATACGAAATAAATTAAAAGATACGCAATGAAGCTCGATCTAAATAGTGATATGGGGGAGGGTTTTGGTAACTCCGGCATAGAAAATGACATCGCCCTGCTTGACTATATTAGTTCTACCAATATAGCTTGCGGATGGCATGCCGGAGATCCGGCGCGAATGAGGGAGCTAGTTCAACGCGCCCTTAAAAAAAATGTTTTTATTGGAGCGCATCCTGGTTTGCCTGATTTAGCTGGTTTTGGAAGAAGAGAGATGTCCATTACCGAGAATGACGCATACAATTTTGTCATTTATCAAGCAGGAGCATTAAATGCTTTTGTAAAGGCTTTTGGTGGTCGATTACACCACGTTAAACCTCACGGGGCTTTATATAACCAAGCAGCAAAAGACCCTCGTTTAGCCAAAGGTATTGCGCATGCAGTCAAAGATCTTGGGAATAATATTATTTTGTATGCATTGGCAGGCAGTGAAATGGTCGATGCAGCTAGAGAGATTGGTGTCGAAGTTTGGGAAGAGGTTTTTGCGGATCGCCGCTACAATCCAGATGGTAGTCTTGTCCATCGCTCCAACGCCAATGCATTGATCGAGGAAGAGGATCAGGCATTAAATCAGATCCTATCGATGGCTCGGGATGGATCTGTTCTTGCGATAGATCGCTCAACCATCCGACTGAATGCCGACACCCTATGCATCCATGGTGATCATGCTCATGCTGTTCAATTCGCAAAAAAAATTCGTCAGGCTCTTTCCAATTTATGAAAAGACAGCAATTCATCGAAGCATTAGGCAATATTGTTGGTAGCACCCATGTATTAGTAAATGGCGATTTATCTTCATGGGAGCAGGATTGGCGAAAACGTATTCGTGGAAAATCACTTGCAGTTGTTCGACCGGTAAACGTAGATCAAGTTTCAGCCATTGTTCGTTTGTCTTCTGAGGCGGGCTATAGCATAGTCACCCAAGGTGGTAACACAGGGCTAGTAGCTGGATCAATTCCGGATGATAGCGACTCTCAAGTGGTGCTTAGTATGCAGCGCATGAATACCATTCGATCAATTGATATTGATAATCTCACAATGACATTAGAGGCCGGATGTATTTTGCAATCCGCTCAAGAAGCTGCAGAGGTTGCTGGATATTTTTTCCCTTTAAGCTTGGGAGCTGAGGGGAGTTGCACTATTGGGGGCAATTTAGCGACTAATGCGGGTGGCACAAGTGTTCTTCGCTATGGTAATGCCCGCGATTTATGTCTTGGCCTAGAGGTAGTCACTGCAGACGGTGATATTTGGCATGGACTAAGTGGTCTAAGAAAAGATAATACTGGTTACGATCTACGTAATTTGATGATTGGTAGCGAAGGCACATTAGGAATAATTACCGCTGCTACTGTAAAAATTTACCCTAAACCTGCGGCGATATTAACTGCCTGGGCAGCGGTACCTTCAATCGATGCTGCGGTAGAGTTGTTGCGCTTATGCCGTCAATATTTAAGTGCTGACTTAACAGGATTTGAGCTAATTAATCGATCCAGTCTTTGCTTGGTTAACAAGCATTACCCCAAGTTAAATATACCCTTTTGGGAAGATTGCCCATACTGTGTATTGCTTGAAAACTCGGATGATGAATCTGAACATCATGCAAACTCCCGCTTGGAGCATTTGTTTGAACTAGCAATCGAGCAGGGTTGTGTGGTTGATGCAGTCGTTTCTCAAAATATTTCTCAATCAAACCAGTTTTGGCTAATTCGCGAGTCGATCACCTTGGCTCAGGCTTCTGAAGGTCTGAACATCAAACATGATGTATCCATACCCATTTCTTCCATATCTAATTTTGTGGAGCAAACTGACGCTAAATTAAAGCGGGCTTTTCCAGGGATTCGTCTAGTGACATTTGGGCACTTAGGAGATGGAAACTTGCATTACAACATTCAAGCTCCTGACTTTACCAACCCTGCGGATTTTATTGCTCAACATGAAAATCTCATTAGTCAGTTGGTATATGAGTCTGTTAAAGAATTTAGTGGGTCTATTTCCGCGGAGCACGGTATTGGCGCCCTAAAGGTTGATATTCTGCCGCTTTTTAAGGATGCAACAGCACTTCGGATGATGCGAAGCATACGTTATGCTTTAGATCCCAAGGGGTTATTCAATCCGCGCCGAGTTATTCGATAGGTTCAAAGCCATATAGATGTTGTGGATTGGTGCACAAAATCTTTTTACGCATTTCCTCGCTTGGAGCACTTTCTCCAAGCGCTGCAAGCAGATGATTGATATTTGGCATTGACCCCCAAGTTGCTACATGAGGCCAATCAGATCCCCAAATACATCGGTCAGGGGCGGCTGCAATTAATCTTTTAGCATAAGGTATTGCATCTTCATAAGAGGGCACCATCTGACTTAGGCGATAAAAACCAGATACCTTTACCCAAGCGCGTTCACGAACTATGCTTTCAAGCGCACTAAATCCGGGGGATTCTAGGCCGACAGATGTTTTTAAAAAACCCATATGGTCAATAACGATATCAGACTGCATTTTCAGTAATCGTGGCATGAGAGCGGGGAGGTCATTTCCGTCTAAAAGGAGCTGAACATGCCAACCCCAGTCTCTTGCTAGAGCATCACATTCTTCTAGGTTTGATAATTCGAGGCCGCCACCGGCAAACATTACATTGACGCGGATACCTACAACCCCATGGTCCAGCATGTTTTGGTAGTAAGCATCTTTTTGGCCAAGTAATGGCACGGCGACACCGCGCAAACGTTTAGGATATTTTTCCAATACCTTGAGCATGGGTTGATTATCTTGACCATTTACGCTGACCTGAATTAAGACTCCGTAGGTCATGCCCGTTTCATTAAGCATTTGGACATACTGCTCTCCAGTTGCTGGAGGTGGTGTGTATGAGCGATCTTTAACTAGTCTGTCTGTATCAATCACATGGGCATGGGTATCAACTGCGCCATCAGGCACAACAAGTGCAAAAGGTCCAGTCTGATGCTTTGGAGGCCCTGGGCAAAAAGGAATGTCTGCTTCATTCAACATTTTTGATTCCAAATATTAGTTATCTGAAAGCGCATTATTTCTACTGATACGCTAATTAGTTCGATCAGTCTAACTGATCTAAGGTATAACTTTAAATCAGATTAAAGCTAAATTGCATTCATAATCTTATTGATTGCTAGATCAGCAAATTTTTTCATATTTAACCCTATTTTACAGGTAATGATTTGCGTTTTTAATGCACCCCAAAAGGGTTAATGAGTATTTAAAGATTAATAAGCCTATAGCTCAGTTGGTTAGAGCAGAGGACTCATGGCGTAAGTTGTGCCATATACGTGGAAACTGTATATGGGATGGTGTCAAATTCGGAGAAAGCTAAAGGTAGCTTATTTAATAACTACCCAAGCTAACGCCGAGCGAAGCTTAGTAAGAAATTACTTTGAACGTGTAGAGACTAGACGGCACCCACCTAAGTCGCAAGATATGGTGAAGGCATAGTCCAAGGAGTAGCGAAAGCTACACAAACTGGAATCCGTTGGTACCGTGTTCGACTCACGGAGGGGCCACCAGTAGTAAAGAGAAGGGCTTAGTGTAAAAACTAAG
>CAIYZI010000322.1 GCA_903930665.1 uncultured beta proteobacterium | reverse complement strand
TCAGCAATACAAAAGGAGTGTGCAATGAAACATCAGCTATTAGCAGTGTCAGCGGTCATATGTTTGGTCTCTTCATGCCAAGCGATTGCTGAAGAAAAAATTCAGGTTCCGAGCATGCAAGAAGTTGTTAGTACCTGCAAAACACCAACTAGTCCCGAGTCTAGAAGTTATTGCATTGGGTATGTAACCGCAACTTACGATACTTACCTAGTCACCCGGCGCCCAAAAATGGCAAAGCCATTTATCTGCATAAAGCAACCAGCACCTTCGCGAGATCAAGTTATCTCAGAACTCATCAGCTGGTCTGAAAAACATCCTGAATTTGATTCACAGCCAGCAACTGGTAATGTCTTGAGGTTTTTTGCAGAGCGCTTTCCTTGCGGGAAAAAATAATTCATAAGGAGAAATCATGAACAACAGAATGTTAGTGGTCCTCATCGTCGCGCTTGGCATTACAACAGCATGCGCGAATATGAGCACCACACAACAAAGAGCGCTATCTGGTGGCGCAATAGGCGCAGCAGCAGGCACTGCTGGAGCACTCATTTTTAATGGAAACCCAGTTTGGGGAGCCGTTGGTGGCGCTGCAGTTGGCACAGCCGCTGGTTTGATTTATGACAATTCTCAGAAAAAGAAATAGTCACCCTATTTTGAGAGTTTCATCAATAGGAAGCCATCTTCGGCGGATGAGGATGGCGGTCATATCATCTAAACAATTAAGGTCTTAAATGCAAGCCCCTAAAAAATCATTTCTATTATTATTCGCAACTATGGCGTTTACATTATCGGCCTGCAGTCAACCACTTCCAGAAGAGAGTGGAAGTCAATATTTAACTGACAGCGCAATTACCACTAAGGTAAAAGCGGCTATTTTCAATGATCCGTCTTTAAAGTTAATGGAAATCACCGTAACGACCTACAAAGGTGAAGTTCAATTGAGCGGGTTTGTAGGAAACATCGAGCAAACTAACCGTGCTGTGGATGATGCAAAATCGGTAAGCGGAGTCACTTCAGTTAAAAACGATATGAGGGTTAGAGGCAGCATGAATCCTTTTTATAGATAGCGCTAATCCAATGAATTTCCTCAGCCTCAATTCTCAATTGAGTCTTTGCCTTCAAATAGTCTGACGGCTGCATCAACAGCTTCTTTATCTAACTTAGATCCCGCCAATTTTTTAATTTCAGCAATTGCCGCAGGAAGTCCTAAGGCTGGTCTATAAGGACGATGGGTAGACATTGCTTCAATGGTATCTGCACTGCCAGCACTCTCGCTTCTGGCAAGATAGCATCTCCCTGCAAGTGCTGCGGATAACCAGAGCCATCCAACCTCTCGTGATGTTGATGAACTATGTCGGCAATATCCCATGGAAAATCAATATCTTTTAACAGTTCATAACTATGGCTGGCATGTTCCTCCATAAGCTTTTCTTCAAATTCAGAAAGTTTGGAGGGCTTTGTCAATATCTCAGCTGGTATCGCAATCTTGCCAATGTCATGCACTAAGGCAGCCATTCGTAAGCCCTGTATCTGGTCAGCACCCCAACCAAGCTCCTTAGCAATCCGACAAGCGATGTCAGCTACACGTGTTTGATGTCCAGCCGTATAAGGGTCACGCAACTCCATTGCCTTAGACATAGTGGCAATAAGACCTGCTAAAGCACTATTTAGCTTATCTACATCAATAGCAATTTGATTTTCATCATTTTTACGACGAGTAATATCTCTCACGGTAGCCTGCAAAACCAATCTTCCATCTTTTTCAAAGGCGACCAACAAGACCTCTGCAGGAAATATTGAGCCATCAAGCCTACAGTGCATCCATTCAAATAAGTTACTGCCATTTTTCATGGCTTCGGTAATTTTTTCATTTGCCTCCACCATGGAATCCCTCCCATTTGACTGGGTTAGAGGGGAAAATTGGGAAGGATGCTTGCCGATAAAGTCGCTACGCTGATTGCAGCCAAACATTTTTAGGGTTGCCGGATTGCAATCGAAAAAGCTTTTTTCATCAAGCAACATAATGGCATCTGGTGATAAGGCGTACAACAACGAAAAGTGTGAAGCAATACCACTTAACTCTTCATGAAATTTTTTACTATCAGTCATGTCATGCAATACATGAAACGAATCAGTATTGTGACCATCAAACTTTCCAGGTGAGTAGCCAAAAGACATATATGACCTATCACCAACAACAAATTCATCTCGTGAAGTATGTTTTGAATGCCTAGCTTCTGCTGACCCACAATGTGGCAATGGCTTTCCAATGTTTGGAAAAACATCCCAGTAATACTTTCCTATAGCCTCACTCTCGGTCATGCCAGAAAGTTCCTGGTAAGCCTTATTAAAGAATATCAAGCGGCCATCAACATCATGCAAAAACGCAGCATCGGGCATCATGTCAATCACTTCAAAAAAGATTGCTGAATTAACCTTCATTTAGGCCTAATGAGATCAGAAATAGGATTGATTTGATGAATCGCATTTTTTATATTTTAGTAACATTTTCTATAAGAACATAGTACTATCTAAAAAAGCTATACCGCTTATTTCATTTGATCTAGATCAGAAAGACGATGAGTAAATTACATAAATGTCATTTTTGCGATAAGGAGTTCTCATCAAACCTCCCCGCCTGCCCCAGATGCGGAAAGACAAGAGGCTTGAGTAAGCTAACGATTTTGGCAATTACAAGCGTAAGCCTCCTACTCTTTTGCATACTTGTATATGCGTTCAAGTAACTAATAAACGCTTTTTATGCTTTCAGCTTAGGACTTATTCAATTTTAGAGCTCGAATCGATTCAATCAGCTTTTTGAAAACCGCCTTCTCTTGAGCGCCTATGGGCTTAGCGTTTGGCTCTGCCTGTAATACGTTTTCGGCATCTTCCATCTCTCGGGTGAAATTAATCGCAGTCTGCGCCTTCTCTTGCTGAGTACCTGACAAAAGTTCGTAAATATTTAAATACAAAGATGCCAGACTTCTATTTTGCAATTCAGGGGTCAGTGGAATTTTCTTTTGAATAAACCACTTAAAGCATCTTTTGCATCACCAACGGTTTTAGCGGTTCGTAAGGCGTATTCCATATTGTCGAGACGATTTTCAATCTCAAATTTATAGGAAATCAACTGGGCTTGATTTTTTTTGTTCGATTTCATATTTATGTTGAATTTGCTGTATACCAGCAGCGCCTCCTGTAATCACTACGGAGGATAGAAGCCACATACCAACTGAGCTATTTAAAAATACCATGATCTGCGTGCCGAGCTTCTCCTTCTCGGACCTTACCTCTGAAACTACCATTCCCAAGTTTTGAGAAATAGCATGACTTTGGGCTTCTAAAGACTTTTTAAACTCATGTCGATAACGCTCTTCATGCTCTATTAATTGCTTC
>CAIYZI010000321.1 GCA_903930665.1 uncultured beta proteobacterium | reverse complement strand
GTATGCTCAATGGATTTTTCCTATTTTTGCCATTTTGAAACTGAGTAATGCAACTTACAAGAGAACTATTGCGCGAGCGCATGCCTCTTGTGGCCAAAGTGGTAGATGAATTTAGGGCTGAATTTGGCCCCGGTGTCAAAGTTTTGTGGGCAAAAGAAGGAGATTTTGAGGTTGGAAAGATACCCCTTTCAAAATCTATAGTGATTGAGTATTACCCTGAACAAAATACTAGAAGAGGTCAATAATGTTTAAGCCCTTGGATATTCGCTGCGAATTTGCATTAAATAAAGTTTTAAGCCTTGCAAACCCCTACTCGATCGCATTACTTGAAGAATCAAAAAAGATTTTGATTAAGGCTCAAATTGTTGGAAGGATTGATCACTTTAAACGCAATCCTAAAATATCAGCCTACTTCGAAGATGAACCACTACTTAGCTTGCGTTGGCAAATCGGCCTTAATGAAGAAAACCTAGAATCAGTAATTCGGGCTATAGATAGTGAAATAGATGCTAATCATCATTCTTATGAAGATTACATTTCTAAGCGCCAGATTGCTATCAAAGCCTTGCTTTCTGCAGACGAATTTACACCCGAGTTCATTACCCTTATCCAGTCCGAACACGCTCCAAGAAAGCGTGTTTTATTTGAGACTGATTTCCTCGGAACCGCCTATTCCACGACCCCTTTTTATTATCGCGGCCCGAGCCGTGTTGTGGTCAAAGGGCATTCAATCGAAGAGCTAATATTTCCGAACGTGTTTGAAGCAAATTGTGCCGCCACATGGGCAATTGGCGAATTGGGCGGATACCATGAAGCAACGGTTCACCCAGCTTGTAGCGACAAGAAAATTACCCATCGAACTGCTGAAAAGTGGTTTCTTGAATATTAAGGAAACTCATGTCTAAATATCTAATATCGGGTGTCACAGTCAACTCGGTTGATTCTAGTTTTAAGGAAATTATTGCGCGAGCTCATGAAAATAAAGTGCGCCCTTTATGCATCTGCAAGTCTCCAGGCATTGAAATGTATATAGCAAAGTTATCCGGCCAATACATTATTAAGCGCATGCCCAATACAGGCAGCAATCACGCTTCTACATGTGATTCTTATGAACCGCCACCAGAACTATCGGGATTGGGGCAAGTAATGGGGGACGCCATCCAAGAAAACCCATTAGATGGTGTAGTTGATCTTAAGTTCGATTTCTCGCTATCTAAAAAGTCAGGTCGTGTGGCGCCAACGCCTAGTACTGTCGAAACTGGGTCTGTAAAAACAGATGGGAAGAGACTCTCGATACGCAGCACTCTGCATCTACTCTGGGAAGATGCCAATTTCAATCGCTGGTCACCCGCAATGCAAGGCAAGCGAAACTGGTTTGTTGTTCGTAAGTACTTGCTAGAGGCGGCTAAAAATAAAAGGGCTAAAGGAACGAAACTGATCGATATTTTGTATATTCCTGAAGCCTCTTCTGATGCCTATAAGCCACAAGTGACGCAGCGGCGTCTTGCTCACTTTATGAAAGTATCCGGCGTGGTAATAGGTGGTGGTAAACGCCTTATGTTGTGTGTAGGGGAAGTCAAAGAGATTTCCAAATCCCTTGGTGGTCACAAAATTATTTTTAGGCACGCAGAAGATTGTCCGTTTTTACTCAACGATGACATATATGGCAGACTGCTAAAGAAATTTGAGCTTGAAGTTGGATTATGCGATGCTATTCCCGGCTCTCACCTAATGGCCATTTGCACTTGTGATATTAACCATATAGGCGTTCCATCAGTAGTGGAAATTTCACTCATGGCGGTTAGTGAGCAATGGATTCCTTTTGAGTCCACTTACGACAAGATCGTTATTGATGCGATGATTAAGGCTAATCGACGCTTTACAAAAGGATTACGATATAACCTTCCTTCTGCCGCGCCATTAGCCTGTCTAGTGGCTTTCGATACCCTACCATGTCCTACTGCAATGTATGTCATTCCTCCTGGTAATAGCGAGGATTACGACTCTGCTTTAAATGAACTGATCGCCGGAAGTAAACTTTTAAGTTGGAAATGGAACACTGCTTCCGAAAATATGCCCCCTATCCCGGCCATTGGATCTAGCCGCTCCTTGGCTTCGGCTGAACAACACGATCACCTTGATCTCTAAATAATAGGTTAATTTTCTCTAAACAGTTGACAGTCAAGTGTTTTGATGTATAATAAAAGTACTAGCAAGAATTTGGCACTTGCAAGCTCCTGAATTAACGACGAGCAGGTCATCAGGAAACCGTGTTACGCCAAGGACCATCAACTGAAAGGGCAAATCATGGCCACTGTATATAGCCGTCTATATGAACGTCTCAACGATCTCATTCCTCAAATTGAGGCCACCAAATACGATTCGGTTCTTTTTGCAACCTCTAGGCACAAAGATGACTTGTCCATATTTTGTGAAATCCTGGTTAATCCAGATAAGACGCTTACAGTCCAAATTGCTCACGATAAGATTTCCGATGGCAATGCCCATCCTGCTCCATGGATGGAGTTCAAGGTTAGTCCGACATCATTAAGTGCAGAATTGCTTACCATTCAAGACGAATGGTGCGATCAGATTCTCTATGATCGTCACAACACAACCACAAGTACGCACCAACGAGCAGCAAAGAATATATTGGCGCTAAATTGGCTCACCACCATCTTAAATCAACAGATGGTTTTTAAGCCAGTGGTTTCACCAGCCCTATTCGCATAAAGGGGGCACCATGAAAACCATCGTGGTGGCCAACCAAAAAGGCGGGGTTGGTAAGACAACCCTTGCTAGGCATATCTCCTTTTATGGGCAACGCTTACAGCTCAACACTTTATGCATTGACTTTGACCCACAGGCAGACTTTTCAAAGAGCCTTAATAACTTGCAAGACAATGCCAAAGATACATCAAAGCATTTACTTGCAAGCCATTTATTTAACTCGAAGGGCGATGGGTTATTGCCTAAGCCCTGCAGTAAGAATCTTCAGCTCATTTCCGCAGACACTGGGATGCTCAAGATTGAGCGTGGCGACCTACAAAAGGCGATCGATGCCGGAAAACAATCCCTTCGGTCACTTTCAAACCAGTATGACTTATGCGTAATTGATGTGGCACCTGGAATATCAAATCTACTGGTCACGGCGCTTTCCATTGCCGACTATGCCATCTCACCTTGCAAGCCCGATAGGGATGCAATTGATGGCTTATTGGCCTTCTTCTTAAATGTCCGCAAAGTACAGGAAGAGGCCATTAACGCTGAGCTAGCTTCACTTGGCGTTTTGCTAAATCAAGTTAATAAAAATCGCGCATTTCATCTGGAAATTGAGAAGCAAATGCGAGCAGCTTGGGGTACTTCGGTTCTTCCGGCAGTGCTTTATGAGCGTGCAGCAATCGATACCGCTAAAGATCGTCCCGTATGGCTTACCGATCGCGGGGAAAGCACCAGCATGGCTGCCAAAGAAATGTTAGAGGCATGTGCCTGCATTTTTGATCAAATGAATATTAAGGCAGGAAAATAAAATGGCTACCAAAAAAACTGTACTGAGCGCCTTTGCGGCCAATGCCAATACTGTAAGCAAGGCGACCAAAAAGGCAATCTCCACTGAAATCATACAATTTGAAATTTCAAAGATTGTGGTTCTGCCTCAAACTCGTACCAATTTCGATGAAGAAAAGCTTGAAGAGCTCATTTGCGGCATTCGCGCAAAAGGTGTAAAGATTCCGGTCGGACTAAACCATGTCAATGGTCAATATCAACTGATCTATGGAGAACGTCGATTGCGCGCCTGCAAGGCGCTCAATATGACCCATATTCCGGCGATCATTCAAGAGAATATGTCGCCAACAGAGGTATTTGAGTTTCAGTACCATGAAAACATCCATGAACGCTTAGACCCTTATGATGAGGCGATTGCAGTTGCTCAATATGTAAAGTTGATTGGTGTTGATGCATACATGGCCACACTGGGTAAAAGTCGGGCATGGGTTAGCAAGCGCTGCTCAGTGCAAGATTTTCCTGAAGAGGTCAAGAGCCTCCTAAAAGATGGGGTCAATACCGATCTTGAATATTTAATTAGCCTGGCGCAATTAGCTAAAAATGATCCTAAAAAGTACTCTGGTCTGATTGCTAGAATTAGAAATGGTGAAGCGGTTAAAAGGGAGACAGTGCGAGATTTGGCAAGCGCCTCAAAGCCCGCAAAAAAGAAAAGTAAAGAACCCAGAATTCCGAAAGCCTCTCTTTCTGAACTTATTGAGTCTACCCGCATTAATGGAAAATCTACTTTCAATTACTGTCAGAATATCAAGACTCATCTTCGACTCTCTAAAACAGGGCCAAAGAAGGCGCAAGAGATCCTAAAGCAAGCCTTCCTGTCCGCAGCTCTACCCGCTTTAGCTGGGGCAGGTGATGATGTTGCGCTTCAATTGGCGCAAGATTTAGTGCAAGAGTTGCAACATTTCAAAGCGCATGAGCTTTGGAAGAAATTAAGAACCGCCAACCAAGAATATGACCATTCAAGCGTGGACACTAATTCATGACAAAGCTTACTCATTCAGATCTAATCCTGATCGGGTCTAGGTGGCTAAAAACAGTTAAGAAAATGCCTGTCGTTGCCACTGAGTTAACGGTTAGTGGTTCACGCGAGATACCGGATGTATTGGGCTTCCGGTCGACCCTGAGCATCCTCTTGGAAGCAAAGGCTTCTCGTGGTGATTTTTTACGTGACAAACATAAGCCCGAACGCAATGGAACCCTTGTAGGTCTAGGCAATTATCGTGCTTATATTTGTGAGCCTGGCGTCATTGAGGCGGAAGATCTGCCACCGCGCTGGGGTTTACTTCATGTCATCAATAAGCAGGTTTGCGAGATTGTCTTTCCCAGGGGCAATATGTTTGTCGATGACTCTCTTTGGCAGCAATCCGATATGAATGCTGAACGCTCATTCCTGTATTCACTTCTCATTAGAAAGTAATTTGAAAATATGGACAAACCCGAAAATATCGAGAGCGTACTGCGCCGCATCCAGAAGCTACTGGCAATCGCCAACGACTCAAGAGCCAACCCAGAAGAAGCGGCGGCAGCAGCTTCCATGGCACATAAGATTATGCAAAAGTACCAAATTGACCATGCCGAACTTATCATGGCAGAAATTAACCGAGGCGACTCGATGGGCAAGCAACCCTTTGCGGTTAGAGGTCGTCGCAAATCGCATATTGCAGCACAAACTTGGATGGGGCAGATTGCCCTGCAGGTTGCACGACTTAATGATGTCATAGTCGATGGTCATTGCATGGAGATTTCAAAAGGCAAGTGGGTAGCCAGCTATATCTTCAGTGGCTATCAATCCGACATCAAGGTTGCTATGTTTACTACCCAATATTTAATAAACGTGGTCTCAGATTTGGTAATTAATTTCAAAAAGGAATACCCTGCAATTGCCAAAAAGCGTAGGAGTGTTACAAGCTATAGATCTGGTGTGATATCAGCTATTCGCCGTATTATTGAGAGGGAAATTGCCAATAAAAAGGTAGATAACGCTTCAGGAGCTGGATACGCGCTGATGATTGTTAAATTGCAGGCCGTTGAACGTCACTTTGGCAAGCAATTAACCAGAGAAGCCAGAAAAGTGAAACTTAATGAGAAAATATGGGGCAAAGGCTTCGCGGATGGGCTTGAGGTGGACATTACACGTCGTGGCCTCAGCGCAACTGGCAAGCCTATATTAGCCCTTTCGCAATGATGCTTAACCACACCAAATCTTTAACTTATGAAATTACTACGACTTACCAAAGAAGAGCTTGATTCGCTAACAGCAGGCACTC
>CAIYZI010000320.1 GCA_903930665.1 uncultured beta proteobacterium | reverse complement strand
CAAATTAAGGATTGATAACACCGATTAGCGCCTGCCAACTATTAACCCTCTTTTGAAGTACATTATCAAACACTACCCAACCGAAATCGTCTTGTTTTGCAGATTGTCGCACTAGCTTGTTTTGGCTCAATCTAAGTTAGCACTGGATCGGCCAACCTTGATAGCGCTAGTCCAGTGATAAATACCCCAATAACAGGCAAACTGCGCTAAAAATAGCGCTATCAAACATCCTTGCTGTTCATTAAATATACACCCCAAGGCTATCAATGGGGTAGTAAAAATACTAATGAGGAGCCCCGTGAGGGAGTTTGCGCTAATAATGTACTTATGTGCGTTAGTCCACCGATCTATTACGGCTATCTTGAAGAGTTGGTGCAGGTGACCTTGATCTGGCTCGCCTGAGCTTTTACCCCGCAAACTTCTGCGCGCAATGGAAAATAGTGCCTCAATAATGGGGTAAGCGCTTATGACTAATGGTGCAAAGGGGGAGATTTGCGCGTGTCGCTCTACCAATAAAACTCCAATCCAGGCGCACCAAAACCCTAAAAAGTAAGCGCCACCATCGCCCAAGAAACATTTTCCCCAAGGCCAATTAAACAGCAGAAAGCCCAAGATCGGCGATCCTAAGAGTAGGCACAGTTGCAAAACCAAATGATCATCATAAATGAACCCTAAAGCGCAATAGCCTCCTAAAATCCATAGGCAACTATAGGCCGCTAGCCCATTGAGGCCATCTATGAGATTGAAGGCATGGGTTACACCAGCCAAGGCAAAAGCAGTAAAAGCAATGGCTATCCAAGGAAGGGCAAGCAGGTTATCTAATGACGCAAATCCCAAGTGCGTCAGATCAATGCCAGTCCAATACGCTAGGGCCGCACCTGGAATAAAGCTTAGTAACAGTCGATACGTTACCCGCACCGACCCTGTGAGATCCTCTAAAAAGCCAAGGGCAAAAATCGCACTAGCGGCAAGTAAACTTGGCAAAATGATTGGGTTTAAAACGGACGGAATGCATAAGCAGGTAAACCAAAGGCCGCCAATAATGGCTATCCCTCCAATACGAGGAATTATTCCTTGGTGGATTTTTTGAATAGCGTTTTCAGGGCCATGAGTCCAAGACTGATGCCACTTGAAAGTCAAAATAATGAGCGCCATCACAAAGGTGCTAAAAAGCCACCCTTCTAAAAAGCCACCCAACCAATTAAACTCAAACACAACATGCCTTTATGAATATTGGGCTTTCACCCCCCTTTTTTTTGCACCATCACGAAAAGGTCCGCTCTTAAATTTACGAACTCAATCGGCCCCCGCATCCAATCCGAAGGAACAGCGACGACCCATGTTACATAGTATCTTCATTTGCATACCCAAGATTGTGCTGCTAGAGCAATCAAAACCTTAAAGGTCACCACCACTTTCATCAGTTGAAATAGATTGGCGATACATCTCCAAAGTCCAAATCAAACCATGCACTAAGGCCACCAATATCAACAAAACTACGGCGGCTGCAGTATCAGCAACCCAGTCATCAAAGCTAGAGTCTCGCCCTACAAAATATTGCGCTATCTCATCTAAAGCGCCTGCTCCAGCAACTATCGCCAAGGTCGCGAGCGATCTTGGAAAAAATAGCTCACCAATAGGGCGTGTTTTAAGCCCTAAATATATTAAGGCGGTCAATACAAAATAGGCAGTAAAGTGCAACAGCTTATCGTTAAAGGTCCAAATAAAGGTGCGCTCTAATGAACGCACCGAACCCAATATAAACATTGCCCCATAAAAAATGGTGGCACCCAAAAACCAAGGGTTCGAGAGCCACTGCGGCTTTTGAGGGATGAATTTTTTAACTATGATTTTTGTCATTGGATCCATAATCTTTATAGCGATACTTTTGATACGACCCATAGGAACTACCGTACTTCTGCCCATATTTGCCACCATATTTGCCGTACTTACCATAGCGACCATACAAACCGTAAATACGGTATCCATAACCATAGTTGTAACCGTAGCGAATTTGCGATGGAATAAAGCCATTAAAGACTAACCCATCAATTTTTGATCCGCCTTTCTCAAAAATATCAATCGCCTCTTGAATCTCAGCAACACTAGTCATTTCTTGGCGCGCCACAAACAAAGTCACATCAGCACCCCTTGCTAAAGAACGCGCATCATTTACTGGCAATAGTGGAGGGGAATCGATCACAACATAATCGTAACGGTCAGCCATTGCATCAATTAAATGCAACATGACATCAGACGAAAGCATATCGCCTGGGTTTTTGACTGTTTGACCTGCGGCTAAAAAGTCT
>CAIYZI010000319.1 GCA_903930665.1 uncultured beta proteobacterium | reverse complement strand
TCTTCACCTAGTCTGTCAGCGCTGTTTGCAAGAATGTGCATTGGATTTAATGGAAACACGTCAATTTTTTTTCGTTGCCAGCGAAAGTGAGGCTGAGGCTTATCCCATGGAGGATGACCAGCTAGAACCTTTGGTGGCAAGTCAGCAATTTGACCTGCTAGAAACAATTGAAGACGAAATTTTGCTGTCCCTTCCTTTAATTACGAAGCATCCAGAGGGCGTTTGCGAGGCTCATGTACTAACTTTAGGGGTGAGTGAGGGCGGCTTGGATGACTCTGAAAAGCGTGAAAATCCTTTTAACATATTGAAAAGTATGAAGAAAAATTCTTAATAAGCCCCTCAAGAAGAGGTGTTGTTTTGAATGCAATATACAAATTAATCATCAATTTAGGGGATTTTCTATGCTAGAATATCGCCTTGCTTAGGAGTTCAATATGGCCGTCCAACAGAATAAAAAATCACCTTCCAAACGTGGCATGCACCGTGCGCACGACTTTTTGACCGCACCTGCTACGGCTGTTGAAGCCACAACTGGTGAGGCTCATTTGCGCCACCACATCTCACCAAACGGCTACTATCGTGGTCGTAAAGTTGTTAAAACCAAAAACGACTAATTTTTTAGTCTAAACAGATAGAAGCGGCTCTACAAAAAGCCGCTTTTTTCTTGGATAAACCACTTTCAGCATTTCATGACTTTATGAGCGTCACTCTTGCTATCGATGCCATGGGCGGAGATCACGGAATTGTTATTACCGTTCCAGCTTGCTGTGATTTTCTTGAGAAACACGATGATGTAAAGATTGTCTTGGTGGGCAATCCTGATTTACTCAAGCAAGCCTTGAGTAAATTTCCTAAAGCGCCAATTGAGCGCATTCAAATTATTGCTGCTAGCGAAGTAGTGTTGATGGATGACCCCATTGAAATAGCACTGCGTCGCAAAAAAGACTCTTCAATGCGTGTTGCAATTACGCAAGTGAAAGAAGGCCTGGCAGATGCTGTTGTCTCTTCTGGTAATACGGGGGCCTTGATGGCGATCTCCCGTTATCTATTAAAAACCTTAGAGGGCGTTGATCGCCCTGCGATTGCTACAGAAATACCAAATGAATTGGGTCTTGGTACCACCATGCTCGATCTTGGTGCGAATGCTGATTGCGAGCCGATGCACTTATTGCAATTTGCACAAATGGCCAATGTCATGGTGCAGGTGATGAGCAACAAACCCAACCCCACTATTGGCCTGTTAAATATTGGTGAAGAAGTCATCAAAGGTAATGAGGTTGTAAAGCGCACGGGTGAACTACTTCGCGCAAGCAACTTAAACTTTTATGGCAATGTTGAGGGTAATGATATTTTTAAAGGGACCACAGATATTGTGGTCTGCGATGGTTTTGTGGGCAATGTCGTATTGAAGGCGAGCGAAGGTTTGGCTAAGATGATGAGCGGCTTAATTCGTAAAGAATTTAATCATTCTTGGTTGACCAAGTTGATGGGTCTGTGCGCTATGGTGCCGCTCTTAAGAGTGCGCAAACGAGTAGATCATCGTCGTTATAACGGAGCGGTATTGTTGGGTTTACGAGGTTGCGTTATTAAGAGTCATGGTTCAGCTGATCGTTATGCATTTGGTTTTGCGCTTGAACGTGCTTACGAGGCAGCCAAAAATCGCATGGTGGAGCGCATTGCTCAAGCCTTTGTTTTGGAGACAAAAGAATGACTGTGTTTTCAAGGGTGGCCGGTACTGGAAGTTATTTGCCTGAATTGCGTCTAAGCAATCAAGATTTGGTAGAGCGCTTAGCTAGGACCGGTCTCGAGACAAGTGATGAATGGATTGTGACCCGTAGCGGTATTTCTGCTCGTCACTTTGCCGCTGAAAATGAACTCACAAGTGATTTAGCGCTCAAGGCGGCTCAAGCCGCATTAAGTAGCGCTGGTATTGGATCCGAAGATTTGGATCTGATTATTTTGGCTACTTCTACACCCGATCATTTGGGTGGTTTTCCAAGTACGGCATGCGTGGTTCAGGATAAATTAGGCGCTCATTCAAACTGCGCCGCTTTTGATGTGCAGGCAGTTTGTGCTGGCTTTACTTACGCACTTGCAGTGGCGGACGCCTTTATCCGTTGTGGCACATACAAAAAAGTTCTGGTGCTTGGCGCCGAAACTTTTTCTCGTATCTTAAATTTTCAAGACCGAACAACTTCTGTCTTGTTTGGTGATGGCGCTGGAGCTATTGTGCTGGAAGCTTCAAGTGAGCCAGGAATTCTTTCAACTGCTTTGCATGCGGATGGTAGTCAACGTCATATTTTGTGCGTTCCAGGGCACGCCGTAAATGGTGGCGTAGAGGGTGACCCTTTCCTCACCATGGATGGCCCAGCCGTTTTCAAACTGGCTGTGAAGGTGCTTGAACAAGTGGCTCACGAGGCTTTAGAGAAAGCTGGCCTTAAAGCAGAACAAATTGATTGGCTGGTACCTCACCAAGCCAATATCCGCATTATGGAAAGCACTGCCCGCAAGATGGGGATGTCTATGGAAAAAGTGATTGTTACTGTTCATGAACATGGCAACACCTCTGCAGCTTCTATTCCTTTGGCATTGGATTCAGGAATTCGTTCTGGTCAAATTCAACGTGGCCAACATCTTTTATTGGAGGGCGTTGGTGGTGGCTTTGCTTGGGGTGCAGTTGCTCTAAAGTATTAATTAAACATTCATTTTTTCAATTATTTATTCATCATTAATTTAATTTCATGACATTTGCGTTTGTATTTCCTGGTCAAGGTTCCCAATCGGTTGGGATGTTGAACTCTATAGCTGATCGCCCTGAGGTGAATGCAACATTGCTTGAGGCTTCCGAGGCCTTAGGTGAGGATATTGCAAAGCTGATCGCTGAAGGTCCTGCAGAAGTACTTTCCCTTACCACTAATACACAACCAGTAATGCTGACGGCTGGAGTAGCTTTTTATCGTGCCTGGTTAGCTGCAGGCGGTCCTAAACCTACCGTCATGGCAGGTCATAGTTTGGGTGAATATTCAGCTTTGGTTGCTGCAGGGGTCATTTCATTTAAAGATGCACTTCCGTTGGTGCGTTTTCGTGCTCAAGCTATGCAAACTGCAGTGCCAGTTGGTACTGGAGGCATGGCAGCGATTTTGGGACTTGATGATGCGACTGTTATTCAGGTTTGCGCCCAAGCAACTGTCGCTTCTGGTGGTGTTGTTGAAGCTGTGAACTTTAATGCCCCAGGACAAGTGGTAATTGCCGGTAGTAGCGATGCCGTTACCAAGGCCTGCGAATTATTAAAAGCGGCTGGCGCAAAGCGTGCTCTCCCATTGCCTGTATCGGCACCATTTCATTCTTCCTTATTGCAGCCTGCATCCGAAAAATTACAAACTTATCTAGCGGATATTGAATTTAAAGTTCCAACGATTTCAGTTATCAATAATGTGGATGTGGAAATCTTAAATGATCCCATCGCCATTAAAGACGCCTTGGTGCGTCAAGCAGCCAAGCCTGTGCGTTGGCAAGAAACCATTCAAGCAATGGCTAAGCAGGGCGTTACTCAGGTAGTGGAATGTGGTCCCGGCAAGGTTCTTGCTGGTTTGACTAAACGTATAAACGATCAAGTCATTGGCGTCCCTGTATTTGATGATGCAAGCCTCAATGAAGTTTTAGCGAGTTTGAAATAACGAACATACGCAATAAAGAATAAAAACAGATAAAACGGCGGAAGATAAGTATGAATATTGATCTCAGTGGACAAATTGCTTT
>CAIYZI010000318.1 GCA_903930665.1 uncultured beta proteobacterium | reverse complement strand
CTAGTTTTTGCATTTCCACTCTGATTGGCTCCATCCCAGCTTGGATTTTTTGATTCAACTCCTCGTTTAGTTTTTTCAGCGCATCGTGTTTTTTTTGAGTCTTACTTGTTGCCCAAAATCCAACTATACCCAACACTAATATTATGGCCCCTACCAATAGGGCATATCTTGTGACAATCTCAACTGTTGATACAAAATAGCTATCCCATTCATCTCGATTATGGGCATCAATTTGGGCCTGCAAAGTAGCTTCCAATTTTTTTATATTTCCATGAAAAAGCATTTTCTCAGCTTCTGTGAGGACAAAATTCTGTCTTTCTTTTGCTACCACCCCAGACGTGTAGTCCTGACACACGGCACTACATCCAGTTATAACAAGTGTCACAAAAAAGATTATCAATATTCTCATTTACCCCCCCCTTACTCGACTTAGGGCGCAATAATGCAAAGAAGTCTGATTTGCAGATAGTCATAAATCTTCCCTCAATGGACTCCGGCACTCTTCGATTACCTTCAATTTCTACCCAGCGATTGCGACTATCTTTGCGGTATTCAATAATTGGCGATCCTACAGACATCGCAGCCTTGTAGGCCTTTTCTATACCCGGCTTATCTGTGACTAGAAGGAATGCATCTAGTCGATCACCCAAATTTTTGGTTATTAAGGAGTCAACTACCCGACTTACAAAGGTGTGGGCATCGCGTCCGGTCTTTTTTGTTAACTCAACCTCTAAACCCCAACGCTTTTCTTCAGGCATTAGCCAAATAACATCCGGCTTCTTCTTCCCTATTTGATTTTTTGCGCCGGACCGTGACTCTGGCTCAAACCCCTCAATTCGGCCTTGCTGGAGATTTGAAATCGTGAGAATCTGTGCAATTAAGTCGTGGAGGAGGTGATTTTGGTTTAGTCCAGAGGGATCTTTTGCCCACCGGTAGCGATACATTTGATCGGTATGGCGTTCTACATAATCCAATCCCGCCACTGTTAACGTCACAATTTTCTTTGATACACCATCAAAGCCCCCTGCTTTTGAGTTTTGAACTCTCAAAAATCCGCGCTCAATAAGTTTTTGCACCTTTCCATATTGATTCGAGCCGCCCACTTTTTCTAGAACGGGAATAGTTGATTTTTCAAAGGCATATACCCAATTCAATATCTTCTGGACTCTTAGCTCGCCAGCTGCTCTAGGAGAAAGTCCGCCCAAAGCAAGCTCTCTTGCCTTACTCATTCGCTCTTGAAATGCGGCCTTCTCCTCGGGAGAATTTCGGTCCAATCTAAGACTAAGTGCTTGACTTAAAAATTCATCCATTATTTCCTCCAATTGGTTTTTGTTGGAATCCACCTTTTTCTCGATGGTTCAATACAAATGCCTTCATTTCCAAGTAACTTGCAAATCTTGATTGGGCTGGATCTCCACCACACTCAACCTTATATGCATGGGTTATTTCGGCATCTGTTCGCAACGGCAGCGCAACACACCAATCAGCCAAATATTTATCCTCAGGACCCAGGAATGTGGACGGCGAGTATATGTACTTTGAGGGCATTTGAGATTGAACGACGTATGCCGCGTAACGCTTTGCGCCATCAACCATCTCATTCGCATGCTTGCCATCTTCAAGCGCTTGTTTCCAAGCTATATCAAAGTCTCCCTCCGTAGCCCCAGGTCGCATTGGATAAACATTGACGAATTCCAAAAAAAGAAAATCGTTGGTGTTTATTAGTTTTTGGTTATTAGTTTTTTGTTCTTGGTTATTGGTTAGGGTTATTCGTGGGTTGTCGGTGGGTTTTATTTCAAAACCATCTGGGTTATTTGTGGGTTTTACTTCAAAACCGCTTGGCTTACTGATATCGTTTTTTTGCTGATTTTTGCTTGGTCTACCCCCTGTTTTGCCATTTTTACGATTTATTTCACCCTTTAGGTGATATTCGTCTAATAACTTTTGAGAGTGTTTATGCACCCAGTTCCCATCTAAATCAACTACAAAATGCTCCTCAAGCAACTGGTCAGCAAGTAGCGCAACCTCAGTTAGACGTAGCTTTCGATAAGTTTGCGCCGTCTTTTTTGGAATGGGTGTTTCAGTGCTGATGTAATGATTAACCAACCTCAGGCAAATACCCTCTTCCTCGGGTGAGAGATGCCCCATTTCAAGCCCCCAATCGCCAATGTTTATTTTCCAGTAATGCATATACCTCCCTTTATTTAAGCCCGCCGGCAAGATCAATCCGCAACTGAACTAAATTGATAAATCTCCGCTTGCCAACCTTGTAGACTGGAAGCTGACGGCGATCTAGCTGCCCACGAACCACTCCGATTGGCAAACCAACCAATTCGGCATATTTCTCTGCAGATACTAAAAATAAGTTCTCTTGTTGAATTGAGTTCATATTTAGAACTATATTCATAATTTGAAATATGTCAACAATTATTTTCTATTATTGAATAATGTTCAAATATAGAAAAATATGAGAAAATCAAGCTATCAAATAACGCAAGAAGACATCATGGCCATTGAAGAACGCTTATTCCAAGCCTTAAAAGCAGAGGTGACATCGAAATCGAGTCAGTTTTTTGCTGAGCTCGAAAAAGAAAGCGGAATCAAGGCTAGCTCATGGAAGCATGTTTATTACGGTCATCAACGAGCAACGTCAGAAATGATTGAGTTCTGCTGTCGTTTTTTACCCAACTACGCATATTGGATTGGTACTGGAGCAACCCCTGAAAGCTCTATGGACCATATGGCTCCAAGGGGAGAGTTTCTCAAACCGGATATCTTGGAAGAGATTATCCTTAAAGAGCCTGTTGACTGGACCACAGAAGAGGTTGAAATTGTTGCGCGCAATTTATTTGGTGGCACAGGTATTAATCCAGCATTGATGCGTTTAATGTCCGATGGAATGTTGGCCAGAGAAAATAAGAAGCTTTTAAATATAAAGGGGCTTACCCTCCCAAATATTCTCAAGAAAGAACCTGAGCTCTGGTCAGAGACTGAGATGAATTACGTTTTATTTAAAAGATTTCTTAATCCTTTAGATCAGACCCCTTTTGCGGACTTCGTAAGAGCGAATCTAAACCCCAAGGATTCTTTGGACGTGGATTTAATTGCCAGGCAGGAGGAGAAAATTGTCTATGTAGTTGAGCGTGCAGAGTCGATGCGTGATTAAAAAAACTCCCAGCGGATGGCAAGTAGATATTCAGCCTCAGGGTCGAGGCGGCAAACGGTTTAGGAAAATTTTCGCGAATCTTGCTGAAGCAAAAAACTGGGAAGCATTCATCCGCAGCTCCACAAACAAAGATCAAGATTGGATACCAGAAAAAAAGGATCTCAGAAAGTTATCAGAAATCATCAAGATTTGGTACGAAGCTCATGGCAAGAACTTAAGCAATGAAAAAGATACTTATTCCAGACTAAAAAACATGGTCACGGCGCTAAAAGATCCTATTGCGGATCAACTAACGCCTCAGATGTTTACAAAATACCGAAGCGAGCGAATTGAAGGAGGGCTCAGCCTCAACTCATTCAATCGGGAGCATTCATACCTTCGAGCAGTATTTAACGAGCTCATTCGCCTTAACCTCTGGAAGAAAGCCAACCCTGTAAGCGCCATTCGACAATTTAAGATTGCAGACAAAGAGCTTGGATACCTGAATGCAGAGGAAATTAAAAGATTGCTTTCTGAGCTCCAAGCCGCCGAGAAAAACAGTGATGTTTATTTGATTGCAAAAATTTGCCTATCCACTGGGGCTAGGTGGTCAGAAGCAGAGAAACTACGACCTTCGAATGTGAAAAAGGGGGTGATTGAGTTTATTAATACCAAGAACAAAAAAATGCGGGCCATTCCCATCTCAAAAGAGTTACAAGGCGAGATCCAAGCCCATGACGTCAAAGAGAATGGGCAATATTTCAACTCTTCAATGGGGGCATTCAAGTCTGGGGTTGCTAGAGCCGGAATTGCATTGCCCGATGGTCAATTAACTCATGTCTTACGCCACACCTTTGCTAGTAGCTTCATGCAGGGGGGTGGAAATATCTTAACTCTACAAAAAATACTTGGCCATCAAAGCCTTCAAATGACAATGCGGTATGCCCATTTAGCCCCCACCCATCTTGAGGCTGTGAAATTACTAAATCCCTTGGTTAATTTATAAAGCCGTTTTCCCTTGAAGGTCAACCGCTTAATAATTACGTTATTAATCTTTAAAAAGATTAAGTAAGAATAAGAATGCGGATTTGGATAAACCTCACTCCATGGCGCTCCAAATTCGGACTCATTCTCCCCTTGCTCAATTTGAAGGGTATTGTCTGTATCGGAAATCCAAACTCTTTATTGTGAAATATGCTTTTAGTCCAACCGGCTAAGGTCAGCTGCTCCTCAAAAGCTTCTAATGTTTTCTTGTATTTAATTTATTTGCTAATTTTGAAAGCCCCATTATTTGGTCGGCACTTAATTTCAAATAATAAAGATGGGTAATCGCCAAAGATGTAATGGCACCTAAAGCTATACCCAATACAAAAAGAAAATATTAGCTCACTAGGTGTCTAGCTCATTTTTTAGGGGTAGGCTCTATTCAAATGCTTGGCTTAACTTGGTTAGACCAGGTTTTTTAAAGGCCGCCCTGATAAGCATCTCTAAAACATGTGCATTTGCAGTTTTTAAGTATGGCAATGCACTATAAATCTTATTGTCTTTGGTATGACCTAAATATAAGGAGCCGCCAGAAGACCAGATTTGTAGCTCGGACCATGGGCAAGTAACGTCTTCTGTTCCGAACATCTTGTGTCTTTTTAAAGTAACTCTATCGTCCCAAATAGTCATTTCTCGGAAGTTCATAGAATTACCAGCTTTTAGGTAAGCGGCCATTTCAGTGATGATTCTTATACCAACCGCCTTCCAAAGCTTATCAGTGAATTCTTGATAGACATTTTGTCTTTTGGTTGAAACGGTTGCCTGCGTATTTACATCACCAAAAAAAATTGTGTAATCTGTGCCCGTGGGTATCCCATTGACTGAATTTCGGACGGCCCCCCACCCTATACGGGTGATACTATCGAGGGGATAATTTTTTCCACCATAGGAGGCTCCCTTTGGGGAAAGAGTTAAAGCCTCTTTGAAAACTAAGCCAATTTCAGCGCTGTAGGTTATGTCCCTAGCCCATTGCTGATCATCCTCTTGTCGCTTATTCTTATCCACCTTAAATTGGACAAGTATTTCCTCATCCTCATCAACACGGTCCACAAACTCAGGAATATCAGAAAAAAGCTCCCTATTGATCTTAGTGAGCTCCAGTGATGTGTCTAACTGATTGTGTTTGTTATGAAGATCGATTGCGAGCGACCTTACTTCATAAGCATAGGTTTTACTCAAATCATGCTCTAGCCCCCTAGATTTATAGGTTAACTGTATTGGCTTGGCGACTTTTACAAAGTTTCTAGAAACCTTATTTAGACTCGATAAATTAGGCTCTAAAGATGAGCCGCTAGCTGCATTTGATAAGACGGCGGCACAAAGTTTTTGCGCACTCTCATATTCATTACTCAAGAATCCTTGGGTTTCCACCTCATATGCGTCAATTAATGAATAAATAAAATCCGGTGCATTAGTTTCTCCGCCAAAAGTCCCTTCGCTAGCAAACTCAGTCGTAACCTTAATTAACTTATCTATTGAAAGGCGGTTTAAAGCATCTCTTACGATTGCTCTATATATCTTTTTTCTTTCAGCCAAAGCTTCTTCGACTAAATCAAGAGATGCTATCTCCGGAAATCCTGACACAAGCCGATCTTCATTTAGATCTCGCAAAATATCCGATGCATTTATTTGCTCCAATAAGTTGGCAAACTGAACTACCGCCTCGGCTATTGGAGATGCCTCATCCCCATCATCAAAAGCCTCAAACAAGGCAGTCCATAAATTTGCCAGTACCAACGGGGGCAATGAAGTCTCTGATAAGACAAACTTAGGATTGGTTAGGACCTGCACTGATAACTCATGGCCCTTTTTTGGTGAGATGCCCGGAAACCAAGAAATTTCATGTGCGACCCTATTTCTAGGGCTCGTTAAGTCAGATCGCGCTTTATTGCAAAGCTCCGAATCAGCGCTAAGAGCCATCTCATCTGCCAATTCAATAATTCTTGCTTTGCTATCTCTTGGGCTTGCCTTCAGAAGAAAAAAAGGATTCGCGTGCAAATTTAGATTCGTCAATTCCCGCATCATTGTGCTTTCTTAATTACATTCTGGCTCTGCCCTGAGCCTCAATTGAGTACCTATTCGCATCAAGTGCCTTATTGGCTGAGGTCAAAGCGGATGGTTTGTATCTATAGTCACCACAACGAGCGTTGTAGTCTTCTATTGTCCTGTTAAATCTATCAATAGAAAAATTATCATACTGATTTACCGTTCCGCGATTAGCATCAATTCTTACTGTTTCAGCTAAACAGTAATAAATTTCGGATGCGTTTAGTGTATGCCCAGCGCCAGACCCATAGGATGGAAGCGATTCGGTTAAGTTATTGCTGCTATAGCTGTAATTTGATGATCCACTGCTTGAGCTGGTTGACTTATCTCCACTTGAAGCCCAGGCCCAAATTACAAAAATCCCAATTGCAATCCAAAGCCAATATTTTTTTATGAAATCCATTTCTGGCGAATAGGTATATTTCGGCACTACCTTTGAAATTGGAGGCGGGGGAGCTGGTGTAGAGTTAACTCGCGCCTCTGATTCAGCCTTTACCTCTTGAGAATTCTTCTCCGGTAGGGGATCGCTAACAATTGGATTGACGTTGGACTCCAAAGAACTAAGCCCAGCAAAACCTTTTTTATTTTCACCTTCAGTCATAACTCACTTTTTTCAGAGAAACCCAATAGGGCGATGTTCTTCGGAATTTTTATCCCTGATTGGAGTTTCATCTAGGGCAATATTTAAACTTACCTGATCAATTCGATCCTTGCCACCTCGAGCTGCTAATCGAGCGGCTTCACGAACAACATAAGCGGCATCTGAGAGGGGTCTACCTGCAAGTCTTTTTGAAGCAGCAACTAAATCAATACCCTCGGACTTGGGGATTTTTGAAAGTGAGTTCTCAAGCATATTGAGTATCTCTTCTTCGTTGGCGTAATCCACTTTAATAATGTGATCGAATCGACCCCTTCTCAAAATAGCAGAATCAATCATATCTATCCTATTCGTCATCCCAACGATTAGGACCTTGTTCTTTGTAGCCTCAGGGATTTGCCTTAAGAACTCAGCAATTTCTTCAACCCGGTGCTGGCCGGCGCCAGCCTCCCTGTCCGATAAAAAAGCATCCATTTCATCAATGACCAATATGGATGGGGAGCTATCAATAGCCTTCTTAAAAATATCAGCAATTTTCTTGCTAGTTTCATGAATGTATGGACTCCCAATGCTGCTCGCATCAACCTCAAACATTGGCCACTCTAGGTAATCCGTTAGCTTTTCAACTGCATACGTCTTACCACTTCCTGGTGGACCATAAAGGATGATGGCCGAAGGGAACCCAATTCCTAGCAACTTATATCGCTCTTCGTTATTAATGATGTCCACAACATGTTCATTAAAGAAATTAGTTAAATCAAGTCGCCCAGGCAATTCAAAATGATCTGACTTAACCCTTGCATGGCCGGCTGATTCAGGAGTATTTTGCACTACCTCTATAGAAGATTCTTCGCGATCTATATGTTTTACAGGTTCCTGAATAGACTCCATATCTCCACCCACGCCTGACACGGCAATAATTTCCTTTAAATGCTCTGCCCCAAGCCAACTAACTATCTGCTTTAGCCTTCGAGTTGAATTTACGGAAATTGGAATGCCGCCTGTTAACCAATATCCCAAAATGACATCGTCGCCAACAGGCGTAGAAATGGAATAGGTTGGGAGAAGTCTAGTTATAGCCTCAACATATATAGCGTCATGAAGAGCTACATCAATATTTCGTGCTCTTGACTCTTTAAGTGACCTCGCAAAAGAAATAGCATCATTTTTAGATCTTGGGGATTTAGCCCTATCCAGACCAGTTAACTCAAATTCATCGCTCGAATAGAGGCTATAAAAAATATCATTGCCATATTTGAATTTTGAGAAAAAGCCATCCTCAATCAAGCCATCTTTAATCCATTTATCGAATAATGACTCTTTGACAATAAGCGCCATACCAGCTTCAGATGCTTGAATTATTTGCCATGAATTTCCAGACTGCAAAACTTTCTTGGCTTTATAGCCATTCGGGAGCTCTAATCCAATTGGAAGCCATTGTTCCATGTTCAACCTGAAATAATATTAGAGGCAGCAATCATGTCATCCTCATCACCGGAATAGATCTTAATTGAACCAAGATGTGCAACTACTTGCCTCAATTTATCTACTTCGCCAGCATTAATTAGCCTTGTACCTTCTTCGATTAGGGATCTGTACTCGGCCGTATCTGGGAACTTATGCGGCTCCTCAGAGTACATTTTAAATCGGTCGGCAATAAACCAATCTTGTCTCCATAGTATTTGAAAATTCTTATTTCTCAGCTCGTCAAGGAGCGCCTCAAACTCTGGGCTCTTGTTATCAATTGCTCTTTGTGCAGTTCTAATAAGATTATCTGATGCAGATTCTTCTGTTGGTCGCGCATATTGTCGAATTACATCATTAAAGAAACCAGCGACGTTATCTAATTCAATTTGGCGAATTTGCGGTAAATGCTCTTTCCGTGCAAGTGACATCAGTCGTTTTGCGTCTTGAATTTGATCCATTGCATTCTTAGTTGTTTCAGGATCAGTTTCATCAGCACGAATTTGTGATGAAGTCTGCAATTTTTTCTTTGCCTCATCAAGCCTAGGGTCGCTTACCTTATCTGAAATTAAGTCCAATTTATCTAATGCGCTAGATGCTTGCTCGCTTACGAGTTTGGCTGCCTGGCTATAGTCAACTTGTCCTTCTTGCCTTGAGTAAAAATTCCTTCCGCTCTGAAATGATCCGCCAATCGAGGGGACGGAGACCTCTAGGATGATGTTGCCGGAATCCAAAATTTCATACTCACACACAAGCTCAGAACCAGCCGCAATGACACCCTCTTCAATATCAGAACCCTTGATTTCGAACATCCCAATAAAAGCATTGTCAGAAACTGACTCCGCAATATCACCCTCCCATAACTTGAATTTTATGGAGTTAAGACTTCCTGCCTTGAGTGACTCAGCTGCCTTATAAATCTTTTTACCCTTTTTGGGTAACTGATCTCCATCTCTAATCAAGTAATCCAAAGATGGTTTGCCTGCTAACTTTTCTTTGACTTCGATACCAACAGAATGAGAGGCTGGAATGGCATCGATACTAGCAGCAGTCCTAGTAATGACTAATTTTGTATTTTCGATGCTAATTGGGCCTCCTACTGCATCAAAGATAAATACCTTAAATACATTCTCGCCAGGCTTAGATAGAACCACCTCAAGTGCGGCTTTATCAACCAAAGACATCCGGCCAGAAGACCAACCCGTATCAAGGTTATCAATTTGGAATTCTGTACCTGGAGCAACATTCCCAGAAACCATGGCGACAATTTTTGCCTTTTGATCAGGCGTCCTGGATATGTAATTGAAGCCCAAGTTAAGCGCTCCTCCAGTGCTGAGCGCACCTCTGGAAGTTTTCCTTGAGCGATTTTGCGTTGACCAATCAATCGATTCTGCAAAAATTGCAGCCCCCTCAGCTACAGCTGTCATTGGATTAACGTCTGTCGATGGGGCAATGCCTAGCTCAAAGGCAACCTTATCCCTTAATGGCTTGTAATTGGTTGGACCCCCAACAAAAACAATCCTCTCTATATCATGCGGAGTAAGTCCAGCCTTCTCAAGCGCATCCCGTGTAGCACCAATTGACTCTTCAATTTTTGAAGAAATTAACTCATTTAACTGAGTCCGACTTAACGAGATGTCCAAATAGATATCAGCCCCAGACTCATCCTGCATAGCCACATCTGTTTCAGGCATAGAGATAATGGCATCTTCCTTTTGAGAGAGCTCAATCTTTGCCTTTTCTGCAGCCCAAACTGCTATGTTTCGTAATTTTTTATACTTTTGATCCGTGCCGAATGCATCGCCTAGATCAAAATTGCTAGTAAGCCAAGGCTTAACAACATTATCAAAAAGAATTCTGTCAAAATCCCTGCCGCCGCACATTGCAATACCGCCATGAGCCAACAAGCTGACCCTTCCGGAAGTGCTTTCAGCAATGGCTATATCAAGAGTGCCGCCACCCAAGTCATAAACAAGAAAAGTTCCATCTGTTTTACGGTTTTTCATTACAGACATCACCGCTGCAACAGGCTCTTGCATAAGGGCAACTTTACCTATACCAGCAAGCTCTGCTGCTGCCATAGTCGCGTCTTTTTGCATCTGGTTAAAAGCTGCAGGAACGGTAATTACTGTTCCTGTTGAATCGTCATTCCTAATCTCCTCTGGAAGATATGAAAAAAGAACCCGCAACACCTCCGCAGAACATTCCTCTGGGGTCATTACCCTATCAATCGCCTTTAGATTAATTGGGGTATTTGTGCCAATGAGTCTTTTAAATAAAGTTGCGGAGTTATCCGGATTCTTTGCAGAACTGTCATATGCCCGCGCGCCAACATATTTATTTCCGCGCTTATCAATAAAAATTGCTGAAGGGGTGACATCATGCTGCTCTGGACTCTTATACAGATGCACTAACTCCCCATCGTATGAACAAATAGCGCTGTTTGTGGTGCCTAAATCTATTCCAACATATTTCATTTCAAACCTTTCTTACCATTACAACGCCAGAACGTTTCAACCCTTCGCCACCCATAATGACCGGCTCAATCATCTGCTCCACAACCAAAATATCACGTGCCTCAAAATCTTCAATATTGATGGCAGAGACAGCCATTCCGGCATCAAAAACTTGACCCTCTAAATTAACGACCTTGAGCCCAACTTCATCCAGGCTATCTTCGATTTTCTTTTGAAAATAACGCAATTGATTTACATATTTAGCCGTATCGCCAGCATCTAACTTACCGGCTACCCTGATAAAGAGCCTGGAAAATCGCCAACTCTCTATTGCCATATCTATGACCATATTCTCTAATTTATTAACTTTATCTTCTGACATATTTTGGCGGCTGATTAAATGATTTTTCAAATAACTCTTAAAAAGTATTGTTCTACTTAATTTTTAATTATTAGAACTAAATCTATTCTAACTACAGCTTGATACAAATTTCGCTATAAAGGGGATCCAAAGACTCATATTTCTAAATTGAGTAATGAACCTTTAGCTAACCGAGATCCTCAGAGATCTGAAAAGATCGAATATGGCAAACGAGCTTGATGCAAATCAATTCGTAACGTCACTAAAAACTAAATTTAGCAGTTACTTCGGATGCCCCATTAGCTAAAGCCTATTAATTACATGCTTTTTAGGCATTCTAAATTTTTAAGTCATTGTTTTTATTGATTATTCTAGTCGAATAATCAATAATTTTTAACTAGATTGTGCAAACCTTTTTCTGCAGCACTTAAATATTGAATTTTTCAAATACCAAATCTAAGTAGCAGAATTTGACTGGCGGCTTTGCAACGGTAATTTTTACTTCAATTGGCCATGGACATGAGTAAATGCGAAAAATACCAGTCTTGAATGACTTAATGTCATTAGAAGGAGTTGATCCCCAGTTACACAGGTACCTGGTCTCTGAGTCGAGGAAAGCTCGACACCATTGATTACAGATCTCTATTCCGGTTGCAATATTTACCTGCGTTGACACTTTGTTGACAAACAATGAAAAAGGCCCACTAGCAGTTAAGCAGTGAGCCTTATGTTTATTGGTGCCCCTTGTCCGACTCGAACAGACCACCTACTGATTACAAATCAGTTGCTCTACCAGATGAGCTAAAGGGGCAACGGATAATATTTTAACCTACTTCACAATCGTAAACTTAGGTCTGGCAGTTTTT
>CAIYZI010000317.1 GCA_903930665.1 uncultured beta proteobacterium | reverse complement strand
CTTTAAGGCAGGTGGAAAAAAACAATCCTTATTTGATTTCTTAGCTATTCGACTAAAAAATTCTAAGAAAGCGGTTGCTTTTGTCATTCTCGCTAGCTTGGCCTCGGTCATTCCCGGTTTAGCGATACCGATATTTGGTCAAATCTTCGTTGACTATTATCTAATTGCTCATCGCTCTGATTGGATTGCCCCCCTTTTAATGGGTATGGCTTTGACGGCATTGCTAAGGGCCGTCATTACCTCATTGCAGCAAACTTACTTGCTTCGTCTTCAGACTCGCTTAGCAATTAGTGGCTCGGCACAATTTTTCTGGCACCTATTAAGGCTTCCAGTAGAATTTTTCAACCAACGATTCGCCGGCGATCTTAGTCAGCGCGTTTCTGCCAATGATCGTATTGCAGATTTATTGTCTGGTGGATTGGCAACGAATGTCGTAAACCTAATTACGATGATTTTTTACGCCATTCTAATGTTTATCTACGATGTGGAGATGACATTAATTAGCATATTTCTTGTGTCGTTAAATGTGCTCGCAATTAAAAAATTAAGCCGCCTTCGCATTGATAACAGCATGAAGTTAGCTCAAGATTATGGAAAGCTAGTAGCTACGACTGTTGGTGGAATTCAAAATATTGAAACTATAAAAGCTACAGGCTCAGAAAATAACTTTTTTATTCGTTGGTCTGGCTTTAAGGCAAATGTAAACAATACTTACCAGTATCTGCAATACCACACTCTTATTTTAGGGGTGGTGCCAGTATTGCTAAACGGGCTCATTACGGTAGCAATTTTAGGCTTAGGCGCTTTTCGTATTATCGACGGGACTATGACCGTAGGTATGTTGGTCGCCTTCCAAGGTTTGGTGGTTGGTTTTACCTCTCCAGTTACCAATTTGATGTCTTTGATGAATCGACTTCAACAGGCAAAAGCAGATTTAGTCAGGGTGGATGATATATACCACTATGAGCTTGATGAGGTTTTTACTGATACGACTACCGTCAGCGTAACAAATACCAATCAATTGGACGGTAGCTTGGTTCTGAAAGACATTACTTTCGGATACTCCCCAAAGGATCCTCCTTTACTTGAAAATTTTCACCTATCCATTCCGCTTGGTAAGAGGGTGGCGATTGTTGGCACCTCTGGAAGTGGTAAATCAACTATACGTAAATTAATTACTGGCCTTTATCAGCCCTGGAGTGGAGATATTTTAATAGGGGGCATTTCAAAGGATGCGTTTCCAAAAGATATTTTGCACGGATATTTGGCTAGCGTGGATCAAGAAATTTATCTCTTTGAAGGAAGTGTGCGTGATAACTTAACGTTATGGGATAGCACTATAAGCCAACAAGACTTAGTCCGCGCTTCCAAAGATGCTGCTTTACACGAAATTATTGTCCTCAGATCAAAGGGTTATGACGAGCCAGTATTGGAGGGCGGAAGAAATTTTAGTGGAGGGCAATTGCAGAGAATAGAGATTGCAAGAGCTCTCGCACTCAATCCTCAAATTCTTGTAATGGATGAGGCCACGGCTTCTTTAGATCCATTGACCGAAAAATATATTGATGACCAAATACGGCAGCGTGGTTGCACCTGTTTAATTATTGCGCATAGACTCTCAACAATTCGAGATTGCGATGAGATTATTGTGATGTCTTATGGAAAGGTAATGGAGCGAGGAACTCATGATGAGTTAATGGGGCTAAAAGGCGCCTATTTCAGACTTATTGAGGCGCAAATACCATGATGCAAGAATTTCTCAACCGTTATTACGCTAGAAAGAACCAAGATAGCGCTAACTTTGGGTCATCCATTCTGAAGCTCGCTGAAGTTCTGAAGGGTGATGTGATCCCCGCCTTAGATGTCACCTCGGGCAACAAATTGGCCGAGGCTTGCCAAGGTGTATTAACTGCTACAGGGTTCAACGTAAAAATTAAGCCAGAGCTAGATTCAACTGAGATTCAGGATTTAGTGTTGCGTTATGGCGCTCAAGCGAATGCAGCAGTTAGACCAGTGCAATTGATGGGGGAAGATTGGTGGAAGGATGATTGCGGCCCTTTATTGGTATTCATTGGGGTAAATAAAACGCCATCCATTTTCATTTCTTCTAGGCGAGGGGCATACGTTGTAGATGGTGTAACCAGAAAAACAACAAAGGTTGATGAAGACTTTGCCAAAACATTTGCTCAAATCGCATACATGTTTTTTAGGCCATTGCCAGATAAAAAAATAAGCTTACTTGATCTACTTAAATTTGGCTTTAAGGGAACTGGTCCCGATTTCATTAATGTTTTTGTTACTGGAATCTTGGGTGGTGTTTTAGGTTTGTTAGTCCCTTTTGCAACAGGTCGCATCATGGATATTTTGATTCCCAATGCGGAGCGTCAAACGCTCGTTCAAGTTATTTTAGTTTTAGTTGCCTCTGCAGCAGGGGTTGCGAGCTTTGAGCTGGCTCGCTCTATTTCCATGCTCCGTATTGAAGGTAGGATGGGTAATGTTAGTCAGTCAGCTATTATTTTTAGACTCTTGAAGTTACCCCCTCCTTTTTTCAAAAATTACTCTGCTGGAGATTTGGGTCAGCGAGCATTTGGTATTGATGGGATATTGAGAATATTTACCGGGACAACTCAAGTTGCATTATTGGGCTGGATTTTTGGAATTATTAGTTTAGTTTATATATTTTCCATTGATAGCAAATTAGCCTATTTGGGAATGGGTATTGTAGGTATCTCGCTTACCTTCACCCTATTTATTAACATCGTACGACTTTCTCTAGAACGTGTTCAATACAATATTCAAGGAAAAATTAGCGGTTTAGTTCTGCAGCTAATTAATGGTATTTCAAAGTTGCGAAGTTGTGGTGCCGAGTCACGTGGATTTGATAAGTGGGCCGGTGATTTTTCTATACAAAAAAGTATTGACTATCGACTAACGCAACTTAAGAATCGGCAATTGGTATTTGATGCTGGCTTCTCTGTAGTTTCTACCATGTTCATTTTTGCAATGTTAAGTATCTTTGGGCATCCTATAGAGGTCGGAAAATACATGGCATTTAGTGCTGCATTTAGCCAGTTTTTTCTATCTACGGTTTCTATAGGAGCTGCTTTAACCTCTTCTTTGAGCGCCATTCCCTTATTTGAGCGGGCAAGGCCCATTCTGGATGCGTTGCCTGAAGTTGCGGACGATAAAAAAGATCCGGGTCCGATTGATGGGTCGGTAGAGCTGAGTAATATTACTTTTTCTTATGAAGGTGAGGGTCCCGTTGTACTTTCCAACCTTTCATTTTCTATAGAGCCGAATGAATTTGTTGCGATTGTTGGGGCGTCGGGCTCTGGAAAATCCACCATTTTCCGCCTTTTGTTAGGTTTTGAAATTCCGACGTCCGGAATTGTCTTTTTAAATAACCAGAATTTGAAAAAGTTAGATATAACGGCTGTTCGTAAACAGCTGGGTGTCGTATTGCAAAACGGTACCTTAATGCCTGCATCTATTTTTCGTAATATTGTGGGCTCAAATCCCCTCACCATAGACGATGCTTGGAGAGCGGCAGAAATGGCTGGTATTGCGGATGACATTAAAGTGATGCCTATGGGAATGCAAACCTTTATTGCAGAAGGTGCTGGCACCATATCTGGAGGGCAGCATCAGCGCTTACTCATTGCAAGAGCCTTTGCAGGCAACCCGAAAATGATTCTGTTTGATGAGGCAACTAGCGCTCTTGACAATGAAACACAAGCAATTGTGTACGATAGCCTAAATAAACTAAAGGTGACTAAATTGATTATTGCTCATCGTTTATCAACAATCCAAAATGCAGATCGGATTCTTGTTATTGATCAAGGGCGATTGGTTGAGCAGGGTAAGTACGATGATCTCGTCAATCAAAATGGAGTATTTGCAGATTTAATTAAGCGTCAAGTTCTGTAAAAAACGGTTTCGAAGTATGATGCGTCGCAATATATGTCCCGCTAAGTATTCTGATGCAATTATTCAAAAAGTTATAAATTAATCACAGTTTTTTTGCTTAAAAGTGTTTTAGTATTAGGTAGCGTTTTTAGTTAACCGTTTTTTTATACAAAGGATAGTTCCATGGCTTTAAACCTTGAAAATTACTCAAAAGCAATGGGCAAACTCATTGCTCAGGCATGGCAAGACCCTAGTTTTGTAGCCAAGTTAAAAGCCGATCCTCATTCGGTTTTGAGCACATTTGGCTTGGATATACCGGCATTGGCAAAATTAGATGTGATTGAGTCTGGGCCTAATGATTTTTATATTGTGTTGCCTCCTCAACCTGCAGAAGGTCTTACTGAAGAGCATCTAGCAGCTATTGCTGGTGGTGGCGGCACTACTGGAAGCGCTGCTACAGCAGGCACAGCCGCTTGCCCAGTCAGCACAGCTGGCTCTGCCGGAACTGCTGGCTCTGCTGGTGGTTAATACCGATTCTTTTAAACGTTAATGGTTAAAAATTTTAGGAACTGAATATGAATGCAAATGAATTAAACAATCAAAATCGTAAGCTTTATGGGCAAATTTTGGCTCAAGCAATGTCTGATGCGAAATTTCATGCTGCCTTGCTGCAAAACCCAGCTCAAGCTCTTAAAGATGCCGGCTACTCCGTGGATCCGTCTTTAAGTGTGAAGGTATTGGAATCAAATAACGATCAGTTTTATGTTGTTATTCCCCCTAACCCTGGACCGGGCGTATTGAGTGATGAGCACTTGGCTGCAGTTGCTGGCGGATCTTCTGCCGGTACTGGTGGTAGCGCAAGTACAGCAGGTTGTCCTGTAAGTAGCGCGGGTAGTGCTGGTACTGCAGGTACTGCGGGTTAATATTTATCCTGAACGAGGTGGCCTGCTCAAAAGCAATCAGGAGTATGCTACCTCTTTCTAATAGCTCTGGATCAAAATCTTATGGCTTTAAATCTTGAAAATTACTCAAAAGCAATGGGCAAACTCATTGCTCAGGCATGGCAAGACCCTAGTTTTGTAGCCAAGTTAAAAGCCGATCCTCATTCGGTTTTGAGCACATTTGGCT
>CAIYZI010000316.1 GCA_903930665.1 uncultured beta proteobacterium | reverse complement strand
GCATGTACAGGCTTAATAGCGTCGTAAGGCACATTACAAATTCTGCCGTCTTGCTCGGCTCTGCTCATTTCTTTGGCAAAAATAGCACCGTCAATAGTGCTGCGAGTAAAGCCTTCCCATACATTCTGATAAGCCTCGAAGTCTCTATTCTTTAAAGATTGTCTTTCTACATCAAGGACTTCAGGAAACCAAGGATTGTCTGACCAGTTTACTTTTTGAACAATCGCATTGTCAGGTGGGCTAATAACAAATCGTTTGTAGGTCTCGTCAGATGGCAATTCAGGGTTAAAAGTAACCCAAATTTCACTGTTTTCTTTACGGATAGTAGGGATAAGGATGTCCCAGCTGTTTGCCGTTACATTGTTTGCTTCTTCCACCCAACAGTAATCTATTCCTTCTAAAGACTTTAAACCGTTAATGTTGTTCTTAATACCAGCGAAAATGAATTCAGTCTTGTTGTTTATTCCTCTAATAGAGCTATTGGTAACCTCGTAATACTTTTGCAGCCCCAAATTACCTATTTGGTCTACTAATAGCTTATGAACTGAATCCTTAATAGAGTTTTGGAATTCACGAGCACATAACACTCGAATAGTCTTTTGGAATCCCATGCAGAGTAAAGCTCTAGCAACAGAGTGTGATTTAGCAGCCCCTCGCCCACCGTATAAAACACGATAGCGAATGCTTTTAGGCTCAAATAAGCATCTTAGTTTGTTAGGAAAGGCAGGCCATATAAAGCCTTGGTCATCAAGTCTTGTTTCCATCAGCCTCTACCAATAGGATATTGATGCCTTTGACATCCTGTCCCTCACCAAGAGCATGCTCTGTTACGGTAGTTTCTTTCCAATTTGCCCTAGTTTTTAACCAAAATATAGCAGCCGAGGTGTTTCCATTCTTAGCTTGCTGAAACAAAGTGTTCCCTATGCTTGCATTAGCATCTATGCGCCCATCTTCAAGCTCTTGCTTGTAATGTTTGCGTAAAGTTTCATCATTGATACCCAGCTTATGCGCTATGTCTACATAACGAATGCCTACTGCGCTTAAACTTTTAACAAGTAATCTTGTTTTATCGTCAGGAATATGTTCTTTGCCCTGTGCCATTTCTTTATAAGTCCCAAAGTTACCAGCAATTATTAAATGCTTTTAGTGGATAAAAGATTAAACTGTTTCTGTATCCTTCTGATTTTAAAGGAATAATTGGTGTTACACCATGTATGTTCATCCAAGCTGGGTAAACAATCATGCTGTTGTCTGCTGAATCCAGCACTGCTCCGTAGTCTGGAATACTGAGGTTGCCGCCTTTAGCATGGCTTCTCTTGTTGATAATGACATTAGAGCATCCTTCAAGATTTGCTGCATCTCTATGGTAGCTAGCAGCGATGTTGAAGTTGCTAATGCTGCTTGTAAATAGTTTTCCAAATCTCCATTTGGGAGGGACTTTTTCAGTAATAATTTGTAATTGCTTTTCATATAATTCAGGTGCTAATTTTTTAATTGTTTCTTCTGCTTCATTACAAGCCAATAGCATGGCTTTTATAAATGTTTTTGCGCTTTTTACCTCATGTACCATAGCCATTCTTGGGTAAGGCAATCTCATGTGAGGTTTAGGAGCGCAGCTTCCTATAATCGTACTTAGCTGTTGTACTGGCTTAATTCCGCTTTTAGCCTGTTCTTCTTTCCATTTATTAGAGCCAACAGGACCTCTATTCATTAGCTCTTTTGGCACTCTATCGCTTAAAAATTCAGCATTAGCAATGTCTATGTATTTATTAAGTTTTTCAGGCATTTTTTTAAGATAAAACCCTATAACTTCGCCATTAACAGTAAACAAAGTGTCTTCGGTAATGTTTGGCTCTAAATCTCCACAAACATCGCCTACTTTAGTTTCGTTAGGAATTTTTACCAGTTCAATAGTTTTCATAAGGCTAAAAGGTCTATTTCCGATTGTTTTTGAACAAAGTCTTTTTGTTGCTCCCAAATCCGTTTTCTTACTTCTTTAGGCTGATTAACAAAAACATCTATGTCTTGGGCTTGTTTTACTTTAGCGCACCAAAACAATCCTGCGTTGCCTTCAGGCGCAATAACTGGAATACCAGCATACAAAGCGTGGTAAGCCCTGCCTGTTCTCCATCCACTATCTTTATGTTTATCATCAAATACAGCCAAGCAAGCCCTGTATTGTGCGTAAAAGGCTCGTCTAAGCCTTTGTTGAGGATTTGGTATTACCTTACAGTGAAAATCGATCCATTCGGCTTCTTTGCCTGCTATGTCTAGTTTATCGCTTTTTAAAAACTCTTTAAAGTAATCTTTTCGACCACCAGCTCTACCGATATACACCGCTTTGGGTATCTTGCCTTCGTTAAAGTCAGCAAATGGCATTCCTGAATTCATAGGATAATCTACTGCTTTTACTGCTTTTGGGGCTTTTAATATCTCTTTTGCTTTTAATGGGTTGGCTGCGTTTACCGCTAAAGTCCATCTTGACCAATCCTCATCAGGCAATAATTTCCACAAAAACGGAAGGTCAGGGTCATCGTTAATAAAAATGATTCTGCCTTTGTGTTTTTTGACTATTTCTATCGTTTTCAACCAATAATCGCCATAAAACTGCTGATTTGTACCGCCAAACTCTAAAACTAATACATCTACAGGCTGATATTCTTCGCTGCCTTTCATTCCCTTTTCTTCTGTTTGCGGAGTACAAAACGAAAAACAAACGACTTTATGCCCATGTTTTTGAAAAGATTTAAATAAAGCGAGCCTTTTCTCTACCCAAGCACCACGAACACCTTCTTCTTGATTGGTTAGTCCTATTTTGCCAGCGACACGACGATAACCAATTCTCAAGATTCTTCTTTTTCTTTCTCAGCTCTAAGGTGATTCATAACCATATAGCCAACATAAGCACCTTTTTTGCGCCACCAAGACACTAATTCTTGAGCTTCTTCGTAATGGTCAGGTTCGAACTCGATTTGTATAGCTTTGCGAATTCCGTCAGCCATATCGTCTAGCTGCTCGTTTATGCTATCAGGCGCATCGTCAAGGATTGAATAGTCTACTTCGCCAAAATTAAGCTCGGAAGCATGAAATCCTAAAACATCAATATCAAACTCTTGCTCGGTAAGGTGTTCAATCTCTAATTTCAAAAGGTTATAGTCCCATTCCGAATTAAGAGCAATCTTATTGTCGGCAATAATTAACGCTTTTTTCTGCGTTTCACTAAGCCCACTAAGTTCGATGCTAGGAATTTGAGTAATACCAAGCTTGCGAGCAGCGAGTAAACGACCATGACCAGCAATAAGCCCATTATTGCCATCAACCAAAATTGGATTAGTCCAACCGAATTCTTTAATTGAGCCTGCAATGGCATCAATCTGCTCATCCGAATGTTTCCTAGCGTTGTTAATGTAAGGGACTAGTGTATCAATATCCCTTAATTCGATTTTGGGAGTTTTATTCATTATCCATTGAATCGCTATTGGCTTCCGCTTGGTTTACATCTGCTTGGAAGGTTGGGCTGTTAATTAAATTTGTATATTCGTCTTGCAATTCCTGTGGCACTCCAGGCTGAAGAATCAAAGCGTTCATATCTGCTTGTAATTCATCCGTAGATTGCGGAACAGGGTAAGGAAGATATACATTAGGCGCAGTCATTATGCTTGCTCTAAGGTTGTTTCTGATGGAATTTCAGGCTCTACAGGAGTCATTTGTTTAGCAACTTCCGCATTGGCTTTCATAATTATTTCATCATGCAATTTTTGTACCAATTCCATAGGCAATTTGCGTAAACCAGCCAAAATTAGCTCTAATTCTGCTGTTGTGTGTTCGAAAACGATTTTGATGTCTTTAATGTCCATTTTTATTTCCTTTAAGTTAATGATTGGCTGCCTCGGCTGGGCTCGAACCAGCGACCCCCTGATTAACAGTCAGGTGCACTACCTACTGTGCTACAAGGCAATAAATTACTTTTTACCTTTTTTCGCTGCTGGTTTTTTAGCAGCTCTAGCCTCGGAGTAAGCAATCGCAACTGCTTGCTTTACAGGCTTTCCTGCTTTTACTTCTGTTTTAATGTTTTCTTTAAATGCTTTTGGGCTGGCTGATTTCTTAAGTGGCATTGCTTTCTCCTTACGAGTTGTAGCTTTTTTTAAATCTGGTTTCTTTACGGCTGGTTTTTTAGACAATTCTGCAAATGCGCATCTGTCTTTTACAACAAAATGTGCAGTTCCGAATTCTTGATTAAAAGCATCTTTTAAAGATTTTTTTTGTTTTGCTTTCCAAGGCCATGCGTTTTTTAACCATTTAAGCATTTGCTGGCTCCTCAAAACAAATGTCCTGCCAAGACATAACCAAATATTTAATGCCGTCTTCGTAATAAGGGAAATATTTAAGATATTCTTCGCCTCGGTCATCGTTCATAGTGCCAAAACGAATTCTTGCCCCAACTTCCACAGGCATATCTTCTCTGCGACCATTAGGCAGTTTTTTGCCAGGTCCTACTGCTATTACGACACCCATGTTTTCTACTTCTTTATTGTCAACAAAAATAACATTGGAAAGCTCTCTTACATCAGGCTTAACAACGATTTTGTCAGCTAAAGGTTTTAATTTCATGATTTTTTTGGTCTTCCACGCTGTTTTTTAATAGATTCAATGCTTGAACCCTCGCCTATGGTCATCGTATAACTCATGGCTTCAAATACAGCGTTTTTTGGAGTAGAAAACTCTCCGCACCAATCGTCATTGGATTTATTAACGGCAGAAGGGAATCGCTTACAGATTCCCATGCGTTCACCTACAACGAAAAATAGACAAGAATTACAAGTGTCTTTAGTATTTACAGCAGCCATCAAGTTCTCCGATTACTTGTTTGGTTAGAGAAGCCCATAGACCGTTCATCTTTGGGCTTTTCGCTTTATTACTCTTTGCGTTCGTACTGGTCTTCAGCGTAGTATGAACCACGCTTGTGTGTATAGCAAGTGCCAGCAGTACGACCAGTGTTAAATTCACCGTCTTTACCAACAGCATCTTCTTTGCCCATAGCTACACCGCCACGCAATTTTTCATGCCGCTCGCCAGAAGTATCAGCAGCATCAGCACCTTTTGGCATTTTACCGCCAGTTTGCAAAGGAATACCCTTGCTAGAATCCATCTTACCCATTTTGTTTCCTTTTAGCTAAAAAGACTGCAAAAGCGCAGCTTCTTAATTTTAGGTGAATCTTAGTCCATGTCAAGCATTTTAATTAAACGAATTGCGGCATCAACACAATCTATCCTGCTTACTGCTCCACCTCGCCAATTTTGCATAAATTTGATCTGTGGCTCTGTAAAACTGGCTTTTGCGCTAGATTTAACCTCTACCAACACCGATTTTCCTTTATAGCCCACGAGCAAATCAGGACAACCCCTGCCAACAGTGGACAAGTCCAAAACGCTACACCCCAAAGCAATAAGCGTATGTTTAATTTGAAGTTGGTTTTCATCAACTCGTTTCTTGTAATGTGTCATTTAATTTATTTAACAAATCCATTTCAGAGAAACCCCAATATTTTTCAAATCCTTTATGTCCAAGCTGGTGAACTGAGGAATTTCCAAGCCTGTGATGGAAAGCGCAGAGAGGGATGACAGGCGCAAGGCTTCTTTTGCCTCCAAATCTTCTGATGTGGTGCATTTCGACTGGGGAATCTTCGAGGTTTCTAACATCTTGTTGTTTGCATAAAATACAGCCATATCTCGCCAAGCGAGCATATTCATCCTTTTCAGCTTTAGTAGCCATTAAAACATCTCATCTAAATCAACATATTTAAAAAGTTCTTTCGGAACATCGTAATACGCTTCATGCTTTGTATTATCCTTTAATTCAATCAAAGGAAACAGCAATGCTGTTTGTCCGTTAATCCAATAAGCATGACTCATATCGTGGGTTAACGCAAAAAATAATGTTTTTTCGACTTCTAGCATGTGTTTTTTACGAGCAGGAACATGAATAGTAGAAAAAGGGCAATACGGTGTCCAAACTCTTACCTCCACTTCGGCATAACCAACTTGAACACCGTTTTTATAAACGATTAAATCTGTACCATAAATGTCAGGATTGTCTTTACATTCAACCCCCCATTTCATATTCATCCATTCGGATACAGCCCTCCGAGCTGGAGAATCGTATTTGTCATGTAATGATTGGTCAAATTTTTTAATTTGCATAAGCTATGTCTTCTAGCTTTAAAACGACTTCTACAAGGTCGTTTGCAATTTCGTAAGCCAAGGGTTTATCTTGCAAAATACAAGCTTTGTAATAAGCATCTAATAGTTTTTTGGCTGCTAAATACGGAACAGAATAATCTTTCATAACAAATCCTCTAATTTGTAGCCCTTTGCTTCTAAGGCTTTTTTAAATTTAATTAATGCTCTATTTAAAATAATTGCAATCATTTGATGGCTTACACCTTCATTTTTAGCAATTTCAGATAATTTCATTGGTTCATTCATTTCTCTTGTGTTTTTTTCCATGCTTTTTTAATCCAAACTAACCATTGTTTTCTTGTCATTGGTTTATTCATTTCTCTTGTGCCTTTCTTAGTGAATCAATTTCAACTTCTAAGTAACCACAATTTTCTAAAAATTCAAGCAAATCCTTTTCTAATAAAGCCCTTGCTTTTGCATATTCGCTTGGTGGGCAATACATATTAAGTGCTTTTACAACTACTTTCATTACAGATTCTGCAATGATATTACCGACAATAGTTGGGTTTGAAATACCAATATTTGATTGATTGTTAATTATTCCAGTCATTTCTCTTGTGCCTTTCTTAATAAATCATTGGCAAGCAATCTCCACCAAACATCATCAATACTTTCATATGCATCTTCACCACAACAGTTAATTACAGATTCTTTTATTGAGTTATTTGATAAATAACTTTCAACTTCTGTTAGTGTCTTTGCTGGATGGGTGTAGAGTGGAATATTGATTGGCATATTTGTGTTTTTATCCCAATTAAGCCATCCGTGATAATCATCTTTATTTATCCACGCTAATGGTTCATTGTCAGCTTCTTGCGTAAAGTCGGATAACCTTTGTAATGCAGCTTCTTTTTTCAATGCCTCTATTTCAGCTTGTTGCTGGCGAAGCATGGTGGCCGATAAAGTGACATAAGGATTTGGTCTACATACCTTTAATAAAATGTCAGCTAGTTCATTTGCGTTCATTACATATTCCCTTGTCTACGATTGCTTGATAAAGTGCGCCAAATATCAATAATTCGCATTTCGTGGTTTCTTTCGTTATCTATTTTTTTAAATCGTTTGTAAGCATTAGTCCAAGCCAATACTGCTTCAGCGTATTTATCGCTTGATTTAGCCTTTGCGTTGCGTTCGGCTACCGTACCATCGGCTAACAGAAACGCATGCGCCTCAGCTTGTTTTAAGCCTTCCTCGAGGTATTTAACTTGCCCTGCCCACGCAGCATGCTCTTCATCGCTATTTGCTAAACGCATTAAAGCTTGTTCGATACGATTTTCATTCAACTGTTCTAAGTTCATCACTTTCTCCAATCATTTGTATTCCCACGATTACCTTTTCTCCATTGGTCATTAAAATCTTTTTCGATTAAATACCATCTTTTGAAAAGACCTGTTTCTGCTACCCACTTCCTAAAACCTTGTAAACCATGCTCTTTACGAGCTTTTAATGCATACCGAACATCGCATTGATGCCTGTATTCCTCGCTATGCGACCAGTTTTCGTTTTTCACGCTGGGCTATCACAAAATTTTTCATTTCAAAATACGAGTTAAACCTAGACTTGGCAGGGTCACCACACTCAGCCCTGTAAGCAGCCTCAATTTGTTGATCAGTACCCAAAGGCAATTCTTTCGGCTTATCTAATTTTTCAAAAACGATAACCTCATCTTCCCAATGTCTACCCTTAATCCAGCGTTCAGGGTCTTTACGGAATTGCTTTTCTGTAAAAGCTGAATATTTTTGCGCTTGATTTAAAACGGTTTGCAACAAATTATCGTCAATTTTTGCTTTAAGCCATTCCTTTATCGCTTTTGGTCTACCCCTTTTTTTATCATATAAATCCCAAAATAAATCAAAGCCGACAGGCGCAATGTCTTTTATTGGTTTATTGGTTATCGGTTTACGGTTAGTAGTTAGTAACTCATCTGTATTACTAGTGTTTAACACATGTTCAACAGATGTAGCTTTTATGATGGCTCTCCGTTCAGCAGATGCTTTGCCAGCCTTTGATTTAGACTCTATGTAACCATGGTATTCGGCTATTTCTTTATCGCAACGAGTATGTCGCCAAAGGCTATTTTCATCATCAAAAACGAAAAATAAATGAAGAATGTTTAAAACTTCATCTTTTTTATCCCTACAATTTAGCTTAATTAACAACAATCTAATGTCATCTACTAAAGGCTGTTCGGTATCGTAATAAAGCCAAATAAGCTTCATATAAATTCCGACTTCTTCATTAGTAAGATAGCTAGTATCTTTAATAAAATCGCCGATATGATGTTGGTAATAGTGCATTTCAGCCCTTTACGAATAAGTCAGGTCTAAGAATTTGCCTAGTAATTTTGCCTTCCGTAAGTTCCTCAATTTGCTTTAAACGACCAATAGGATAGCCTTCCCTATTCCAACGCTGTACGCTAGTTTCAGTAACATTTATAGCTTTTGCAAAAGCCTTTAAAGTACCGAACTCCAGCTTAATTAAGTCCTCAATTTTTAAATCAATCATTTTCATAAACTACCTCCTAGACGGAATGTTAAACCTAAAGAACGGAAAAAGTAAAGAAAATAAATGTAAATATTTTTACAGAAAGTCCTTTACTTATCTAAAAAGTTGCTTTATAGTAGGGTCTAGGTTGTTAAATTGATGAAAGGAATTGAAATGTTAATAAATAAAATCGCTTCTAATGTTTACCGTGTAGTCCTCGGTTCAAACGAAAACGAAACCTACTATGTAGCCAAAGGTTTCCGTGGTACTTGGCGAATCGCCCAAAAAGGTATCAATCTAGATTTCGCCCCAACTCGCCAAGCTGCTATCAATGCTGCTGTTGAACTTCACAAAGGAGTTACAGCATGATTTCCAAAATTATTGATTGGGTCGGTGTAATTCTTTTAGGTGTTTTGTTTGCTGCTATGTTTATTTATGGAGGATTTTAATTATGGGTATGTCTAAACACGATGCGTATTACGAGCCTGAAGATTACGATGACCGTTCTTACGAAATTGAAGGTCGTGCTTGGGAGCTTATGAAAGTCGGTGGCGAATACGATTACCGCACATCAATGGCTATCGCTGAAACTTTGTCAGAGTTAGATAAAGACTCCGCTAAATCTTTGCAAGATGTTATTGATTCAGGCGATTACGAAGCCTTGGGTCGCAAAATAATCGCTATGTCTTGCGATTACATGGAAAAACTAGCAATGCAAGTTGCTGAAAACGAATTTTAAGGAAAAGTGATGACTGTTAAAGAAGAAAACCTCGAAGTGGCTAAATTAAGCAATGCTGAAATTGCCTGCTATGAAATGTATGACCAAATTGACGAAGTATTCGCTTCTTTGGTCGTTTTAAAGTATTTCCTTGAATCTAAGGATTACAACAAATTTCATGCTCAACTAATGATTGATGGGCTGGTTCGACAGCTTATTAACAACCAGTGCGACATGATGAACCAAGCCAAACTCGAATTTTAAGGAAAAGTGATGAAAACATTTAACGAATTAAGACTTATCAATGTAAACGAGCATACCGAAAAAAAGGGCAAGTTTACTTATTTATCTTGGACTTGGGCAGTAGATACTTTGTTGCAAAATGACCCTAGTGCTACTTGGACTTTTGGCGACCCTGTTTACTTTAATGAATCAGTAATGGTGTTTTGTACTGTTACTGCTATGGGTAAATCTATGACTTGCCAAATGCCTGTGTTAAACCATCAGAATAAAGCTATCCCTAATCCAAATGCTATGGATGTAAATACAGCAATGATGCGCTGCTTGGTTAAGACTATCAGTTTATTTGGTATTGGTCTATACATTTATGCTGGTGAAGATTTGCCTGACGAAGAGCCTGTAGATTTTTCTAAAGAAGCGCAGGAGTGGTGCGAAGCTATCGCTGAAGCTACTGACCTAGAAGACTTAAAATATGTGTTTACAAAAGCTTGGAACGAGATTAAATCAGACAAAACAGCAGTAGAAATGATTGGAAAAGCTAAAGATGCTAGAAAGGCAGAATTATTATGAAAGCATTTCCAATAAAAGGATGGAATGGATACGAAGAAACAATCCATGAAGGTATGGACTTGCGTGATTATTTTGCGGCTAAAGCTATGCACTCTGTAGCAAATTTATACCCAGATTGGTCTGATAATGCTGTAGCAGTTGCAGCTTATCGAATGGCCAATGCAATGATGGAGGCTCGAAAATGAATTTTACTGGAGAAATTATCATTATTTTTTTACTTTGTATGTGCTCCTTTTTTTTAGGCATTTTAGGGGGAAAATATGAAACAGGAAAACAATTTTGCGAACAAAAAAATGGAATATATGTAGATAGCTATAATGGTTGGATTTGTATAAAAGGAGAACAAATATGACCACTTTTACTACCGAAGACCGTCTAAATGCTTACGCAGGAATACAGCAAGGCACAGACGACTGGAAAAAGATTCGCCTCGGTAAAGTAACTGCCAGCCATGTAGCCGACATATTGGCTAAAACTAAAACTGGCGCATCAGCTTCAAGGGCAAATTACTTAATTAAAGTTGCGCTTCAAAGAGTAACAGGCGAAGCCGAGGAAGGCTTTACCAGCGAAGCTATGCAGTGGGGGGTAGATAACGAAGCCCAAGCAAGGATTGCGTATGAGGCGACTATGGGTAATTTTGTTGACCAAGTACCATTCGTAGACCACCCAACAATTAAATGGTTTGGAGCTTCACCTGACGGTCTAGTGGGTATTGATGGGCTAGTAGAGATTAAATGCCCTAACAGCGCAACGCATTGGGATTATTTTAAAAGCAAACAACCACCGCAAAAATACATAACTCAAATGCAGGCGCAAATGGCTTGTACTAATCGTTTATGGTGTGATTTTGTATCGTTTGATCCTCGTATGCCGCATCGCAGCAAATTGTTAATCGTTAGAGTAAATAGAGACGATAAATTTATTGCGGAAATGGAAACAGAAATTAAAAAGTTTTTAGATGAAGTGGAAGTAGAAGTTAATTTAATGAAAGGCAATAACAATGGCAATTAAATATTATGTAAAAGCAGCAGTTTCAGAGTATGTAGACCAAAGTGGCACTACAAAAAAGCGATACAACACCATCGGTATCGTTACTGAAACAAAAAAGGGCGATTTAATGATGAAATTAGAGATGATTCCGTTGTTAGGTCTAAAAGAAGGAACTCTTTGGTGCTACCTAAATTTGCCTGAAGACAAGCCTGAAGGTAAAACTGCCAGTCCTTCGCTTGAAGCGATTGACGATGACATTCCATTCTAGGAGAAAAAATGAGCTGGTTAATCGGAGTCGTTTGTTTTTTTGCTTGGCTAACACATATTTTTTACTGTTTTGGTCATGCTGCTTGGGGGTTTTTATTGGCAGGAGCTATTTGTTTCCCAATAGGAATTTTTCATGGTTTTTATCTTTGGTTTAATTAGGAGCATTTATGAACGAGCATATATGGACTGCAGCTGGTACTGATATTACAATTCGCTGGAAACTGAATGGTTGGGTTGCGCCTTCAGATGTACAAGGCTATAGAGATAAATGGCGATACTATCAAAACTTGCCTTTGCGCCAATTAGACGATGCAGCTAAAGAACAATACGAACAAGTATTAAGAAAAGCGAAAGTTATGAGAATAAAATGAGCAAAAAACCGACAGTTGTTTCCGTAGCAATTAAAGAAAAATCAGGCAAGGTTATTAAAGCTCATGGCAAAGCTCACAGTCATGCTCAGTTAATTCGTAAGGAAGGCGATAAAACCAAACAAGTAAAACATGAGTTTGTTTTATCTAACGGAAAAATAGCGACTAGAAAAGAAGCTATGAAAGTTGCTAAAGCAGCAGGAGAAATTTCTAAATCAGCAGGAAAAAAACTCCATAGCTCTGACCTTCGTAAATCTGCTGGTGTTAAATTAAAGCCATTAAAATGAACAATAAATTTGAAGAAAATGATTGGGTGTTAAAGGGTGGAGAATGTAATTTAATGATTGAAACTAGATTACATAAAAAAGAATGGGAATTTGCTTATCAACAAAAATTCTTTGATTATGATTTTTTAAAAATTAGAGAATGTATTAGGGTTGTAAACGATTTTCCACCTTCTAAAATACATTTAGTCGATGCTCTTTATATTACAGAATCACAATTAAACGACATTACAAGCACTGCTCAACACATGGCTAGAAATAACCCTGAACCTTTAAATTTTTACCTTGCTATTGAGTTAAATAAATGGATTCAAAAAAACTTATGACAGAAGAAAAAATACCGTTTGTAGGAAGCATGAAAGTCCCTGATGGCGAAATTGAAGAAGCTTTTTTCGCCATTTATCCTGACTTTTTTTACGAAAACTCTACTGCTTTAACTTTATGGATTCAAGCTTGGCAAGCTGCTTTAGATTGGCAAAAGAATAACAAACCTAGAATTCAACTTATTTAACAGCAGTTAAGCCGACAATCAAGGATGCAACAAGTAAAGGCTTTTTCGGCTTTCGACTTTACAAGTAGCAGTTGCCAAATTGATGCTGTTATTTTTTTTGTGGGTGCGCTTTATTCATAGGGAGCTTTTCATGTTTGACGAGCTCTCTTTTTACTTCTACCAAACCATTGCGGAGTTGCATAAACTCTTTGTCTTCACGCTTTTGCGTAGCTTTAGATTCTAATTCCATATTTTTGGTATTCATATTATTCCTTAGGTATTGAATTTTCCCATTCTTGCAAGCTTAAAAGTTTTTGAGTTTCTAAGGCGCAGTCGTGGGCAACAGATATAGGGTCGTAGGTTTTTCCATTAATTGTGATGGAGGTGTAGGGCGAGGCAGACACTTGACTGCTACTGGGCTGGCGCATCCTAGCATACATGCTGTTAATAGAATTAAGCTTTTTTTGATAATCATTTTTAACTTGCTCCGTTACTTGTTTTTGCTCCTGCAAAAGCTGTTTGTTATGTAACTCTTGCGCTTTTCCTGCTGCTATTACTTCTGTTTTGTAAGCAACCAGTTTTAAATGTTCAGGATACCAACCAGCGAATATAAGCAAACAAGCAGCAAATATTTCAGCAATTAGTTTTAAATTTAAACTTGCGAACATTTTTGATACTCCTGTTGCCTTCTAGTGGTAAGCCCTTTAGAAATAAAACCGTCAGCTTTATTCCATTTTAAAAGCTCTTTACAGGCTCCTGCATAATCGCCTGAATTAAGTTTTTTATTAAGGGTTGAATTACAGAAAGCAGACACCCCAACATTATAGGAAAAATCCAAATAAGCATCGTATTCCCCTTGTGAAATCGGTACATTGATACAGGCTACCATACCCTTAGCATGTTCATCAACGCTTTTATCTAGCTGTTTTAAAGCCCTTACAGGGTCGGTTTTATCGCCCATTTTAGTTCCGTCAGCTTGACCGTAACCAATAGTTGCTACCCCTGCCACATCTTTGTAAGCTGTACCACTATACCCTTCATTAACTGCTAAAGCGACTATAAAAGCAGCGCTTGCACATAAAGTAGCAGCAGGAGCTCTATTCATGGTTTGTCAGCTTTACCGTCTAATTTTTCGTAAAGTTTGTCAAGCAGCATTTCTATTCTGTCAAAACGGATAGATATTTCGCTTTTAGTTACATAGGTGGTAGGCAAAGCGACTTCAATTTTTTTAACATCTTCTTTTAGTTTGTCCATGGAATCCCAAATCTGACGACACCACCATCCGATTGCAGATAACAAAGCACCGCCAGCCAAATTGATTATTGTTTGAAAATCCATGATTCACCAATTAAGTTTTGTAAATGTAACACAACGCATAGAAAGGAGGCAAAATAGAAATAGGTGTATTTGAACCGCCTGAATTTACTGTTGTTGCTACTGTAATTCCTGTAGTAGCAGTAGTGGTGGCTGCAGGTCCATTATCATTTGTTGTTGCTGAACGAGCAACACCGCCATTTGAAGTTGTTTGATTCCAAGTTTCAATATTATGGAAATGTCCTGGGTCTGTTACGGTAGAAGTAGCCGTAAAATTAACATTAGGCAAATTGCCTTGTGTTAATGTGGCTGTTGTTGCTCCGCCTGTTTGACCTACTGTATAAGAATTACCAGCACCAATAATAAAAGAATTTCTAAGGTCAGGAGTTCCGTTCGTACCATCGCAAAGCACAAATCCAGTAGGAATAGAGCCTGAAGAACCTGACCAAATTAAAATACAGCCACTAGGTACAGCAGGGCTAGTGGCAGGAACAGAAGTAATAATTCCAGCAATATTGTCGTAAGTGTCGATTAAATTATTGTTTGAATCTTCAACTACAAATTTGTACGAGTATCCGTACTGAAGCCACAATTCATTAGGAAGTTTGCCGTCTGAACCTAAAACAATAGGATTTGCATTGGCAATATTGCCGTTAACTGTTGTATAAGTCGCTAATGGTGTAGAGCTTCCTGCTTGATAAGTAAAAACCTGACCGCCTGATAACGGCAAGCCAGTTGCGCCAAATAGCGTTTGACCATTAAAAAGGGGTGATAGATTTACAGTTGTCATTCTTTCTTTCCTATATCGCCTAGATTAGTAAATCCAGCTTGTTTTTTTAATGCTCGTTGTACTTGCGCTGCTTCTTCTGCTTTTAAAGCTTTACCAGCAAAATAATTACCTAATAATTCATGAGTTCCAATAGCAGCCAAACCGCCAGTAGTACCGCCTAAAGCAGTTTCTGCTAAGACAGCTCCTCCTTTTTTAACACCTTGTTCGAATAACTTTCTTCCTATACCTCTTTTAGCAAGATTTGTTTGTTGAACAGCAGAACCTTTGTAGCCTGTATCGGTTTTAAGGATATGAGCCATAGAGTTTCTATCGTTTATTTTAGCCATTTCTTCAGGACTAAACAAACGATTAAACACTTCTCGGTTTTCGTTTAAATATTTGGTGCCAGCATTTGCGCTTTTTGCATAAGCAACTTCAACTTTATTAAGGAAATGTGCTTTAATTTCGCCTTCTGCGGCTTGTGCAGCTGCTTGCAATTCTTCAGGAACAGAACGCAATGTTTTAATAACATGGTCAAATTGGTCTACTGGCAAATTAGCAATAGTGTCAGCAATTCTTTCTATTGGCACTTTACGGTTAATTCCATTAGGACCTGAAGAATCTAAAATGCTTGCTATTCCTTTAGGGTTATCTAAAGTTTCTTTTCGATACTGGTACAAAGCTCTAGCATCGTTATGTATTCCTTCAGGCGCATTAGCAAAAACATCGTTATCTACTGCCTCTTTTAATGCCTTATTTAAAGTAGCATTTTGAGGAGTCCATTTATCATTAAGATATTGACGGAATTTTTCAGCTTGCAAAGCATTAGCTGGTAACAAATTGCCGTCTTTATCCATAATTCCAAGCTCTTTAAGACGCTCTGTTGCGCCTTCTGCATGAGCTTTCGTTTCGGAATTAGCTAATACTTCAGATTTAGTATTTAAAATCTTTTGAACTTCATCCGCTACAACAGGCACATGCACTGCTTCTTCATCTCTTTTTTTGTACAGCTCTTTAATGTTATTGTCTAGTACTTCTGCTAAACCCTCAAAAGGTTTTAATTGAATAGAGCCTCGTTTGTAATTAGCGGATTCATCTAATCCTCGGCTACCGCCAGTTTCGTCAATTAACTTATTTCCATATTCAATTTGAGCTCGTTTTTCTTTTTCAAATTGTTGATGCAACAAATGACCTTCAGGAGTATCTGTATTAGATACTGCGTAATCGGTTGCTCTATCTTTGCCACGACCTTCAATAACATTGGGGTCTACTTTTAAATCAGGTGAAGTTCTATTTAACACTTCAAGTCTGGATTGTTGCTCTTCTTTTGGAAAAGTTTTTTCACCAAAATTGTGTTCTTTAAAACCCTCTTCAGGATTAAATTCTTGACCGACAGTAGAAGGCGCAACGGTTTTTTCTTCAACAGGCGCAGAAGTTTGTTCAGCTTTTTTCTGTGCAAACTTGCCTTGCATTTCAGATTCCATTGTTGGGAATCGTTCGTTTAATGCAGTTTTTACTGTTTCAGGCGCATTTTTAACGGTTTCAGCAGCTTTTCCTAATTTGCTAACAGCAGATTCTGTTTTTGCTGTAACTGCTTCTTTTGGGGTTGTTCCTAATGCCATAAGCTCTGGCAATGGACCGACACCCATGCTCGAACCAGTAATTTTTTCAGGTAATTCACTTACAAACTGGTTAATAGCTTTTGCTGTTTCTGATTTAGGCTCGTATTGATGTTTTTGAATAAACTCGTTAGCAATTCTTTCGCCAATAGGTGCAGGAGCCTGACCAGTTTTGATTGCTTCAGGAATACTTTGCAATACACCTTTTATAGTTCCAGCCGTAGAAACCAAAGGATTATAAATATTAGAAAGTAAAGCTTCCCCAACACCAGCTAAAGGTTCATTATATTGCCTAGCAGATTGGATAGTAGCCATAGCATTAACTGGCTTAATTCCGTCTGTTACTTTTCCTTTACCGCCTGACATTAAACCAATATCAGATACAGAAGGTGCTGTTTGATTTTGCGTTGTTTGTGTTTGATCTGTAGGCTCTGAAGCATCCGCAGCACCCATAATTAAACGACTTACATCGTCACCAATACGACCTTTACCTTGTTGTATGTATTCTCCGACAGTAGGCGCATTTGGGTTTTTTAAATCTCTATATTCTGTGTGAATTTTGTCGCCATCGATTGCTTTACCGCCAGCATAATATTCAGCCAAAACTTTATCGGCATCACCTTTGTAACGCTTATAAGCATCGGCAATTAACGCATCACCAGCAGCTTTATTATGTACAGGGTTGTTAATGTCGTAATCTTTAGGAATAAAACCTTGTTTTTTTAATCCGTCGAAAGTAGAAGGCAAAATTTGCATAGGACCACGAGCCCCAGCATAATTTGGTTTGCTAGTGTCAGTTTGCCCTGAACGACTTTCTTGACCATAAATCATTCTTTGCACTTCAGGCAAAGTGTAAGCAGGAGCAGAAGATGCTTCAGGCTGAGAAGCAGCTCCTAAAATTAAATCGCTTACTGGGTCGCTCATTACAGTTTTCCTGTGGCTTCTAATTTACGAATATTTTGATATTTTTCATTAAAGATTTTAATGGCTTCAGGATTAGTACCAATAATTTTTTTGGTTTCTTCCCTGCGTTGAGCATCTGTCATGTTTGGGTCTTTAGCAATATTGATAACTTGAAAAACTTTAGAATCAGCATTTTTAGCCCATTCAGCTTGAAAAGTTTTCATATTGTTATCGCCAAACTGATTAGAGAATTTTTGCGCTGCCGTAGCTCTCATATCTAAATCTGTCATATCGGCTTTAGTGCGTTGAGCAATTTCCCTTAATACTTGTGGAGAATAAGTAATATTTCCTGAAGCAGCAGCTTGAGCAGCCAATCCAGCATCAGTATTGTTTGTACCTAATGCTTTCATATTAGAAAGCTGCACATTCGCCAAATCTTTGCTAAGTTGTTGATATTTAGGGTCTCCAACTAATTCAGCATATTTTCGTTTAATTGCGCCAATAGCACCAGTTTCAGGCAAAGTAGCAGCTTTATCAATTTCATCTGCTTTTCTAATAACTTCATCTACATTGTTTCTGTTTGTAGTTAAATTACTTTGACCAGCAGCAAGATTTTGTCTATAAGCTATTCCTGCTACTTTATCCGCTTCTTCTGAAGGTAATGGCGCATAAGCTTGACCAGCTTGACGAACTGGATATACAGGCTTAATTGGCTGACTATATTCAGGCAAATTAGCAGGCGCAGTACTTTGATTGCCTCCTTGTTGCGCAGTTTGACCTTGTTGCGTTCCTGCTGGGTTTGCTTGTGGATTCGCAGAAGGATTTTGCACTGGTGCGTTTTGAAAGCCTTGTAAAGATTGATATTGAGAAGCATTACCACCGCCAGCTTGTACACCGTTTCTAATAGCTTGAAAAGCTTGTTTTGGGTCTTGTTTAGCCAAATTCAATAAATCATCATGTCCTTGACCTTCGTCATCAGGATTTAAACCCATTCCTTGCAAAAACTTTCTAGCATTGGTTAATTTTTTAACCATAGCATCAGAGTTTCCGTTAATAAAATCAGGGTCATTTAAATACTGACCGTATACACCTCGAGCAATATTGGCTTTTTGTTGGCTTAAATCTAAACCAGCAGATTCAGCTACTAATTGCAATTTTTTATTTTGCGCAATTTTGCCTTCAATATCAGATTCTTGAGTGGCTTTTTGTTTCTGAACATCTAACCCTTTTTTCTGAATATCTAACATGTCAGAAATAGTTAAAGGTGCAGGCGCATTTTTATTGCCATAAATGTCAGAATTTATTCCACCGCCACCACCTAATTGTGGGACTGATAATCCGCTAGTTCCAATCGCCATAATTTATTCCTTAGCTAACATTAAAATTGCCAGAACCGCTAAAATTGCCACCGCCACCATTACCGCCCATCCCTATTAAATCAGCGTTTCCAGCAGAATATGAACTAGGATTTAATGAGCTTGATTGATTATTTGCATTATTCCCAACGCTGTAACCGATGCTTCCCAATGTATTTGCTGCACCGCCATAAATATTGCCTTGTGCGATTTGGCTAGCAGCTTGTGCGTTTGCAGCCCCAATACCAAGTGCCGCTACATTGGTTGCAGTTCCAAGTTGAGCATTGGCTGAACCAGTAGCACCAGCAAGCCCTAATTGAGCTTGACCAATATCTTGATTATAAATATTAGTGCGTTGCGCTTGATAGTTATTAAAAGCGTTTTGGTAAGCTGTGCCAGCGTAGTTTTGTGTGTAGTTTTGCAATGCTTGTTGAGCATTTCCACCAACTAAACCGCCAGTAGCATTAGAGGCAGCATTTGTGCTTGCTTGCCCTTGTCCTAATTGAAACGCATAATTTGGTGCAAGATTAGCGTTTAAGTCTTGATTGTTAAACTGGTTATTAAAATAAGCATTATTGTTAGCCAAATTACCTAATGCCGTTGTTCCTTCTGCAGTATAAGGTGTAAATTGTTGTGATGCTGTTTGACCAGCGGAAAGAAGATTGCCTTGTTGTTGCAATGCGGCATTTGCTTGCGTTTGCGCTGCGTTTTCTTGACCCTGTGCGGAAATTGTCGCTCCTGCGACGGCTCCTACTGCTGCTGCGGCTGCCCATGGCATATTATTGCTCCCTTCGTATACAGACCACCATCGTAATTCTGTCGTATGGTGTTGGATTGTTTACCCAATGGGTGTATTGGTTATCAAACCAAAATACATCACCTGGCTTTGTTTCTAATTCGATATCGTCAAAACAAAATTTTTGATTTGGTGCGCTAGCAATTTGAATGGCAAATTTTTCGTACCTTCTAGCATGCCATCCAGTATCTTTATGAGGCTTACAAGCTTTTCCAGCAGGAATACGAGTAATTAGTACACCGCCAAGCTCTACACCTTCTACAGCCCTAAATAAATCGTATACAAACGGTTTTATGCCTAAAATATCAGCACTTGGGTACCATTTAGCGTCGTGAGCTTGGTTATTTTCAGCATATTCAGGTTCTCCAAACCGAGGCCATATATCATCTAATCCGTAATGAGGGCTAGATTTATCTTTAGTTCTAGCTGTATGCTTATTCCATAATTCAGGGTGCTGAAGGATAGCCCAATGAATTGGATTTACATTTGCTCCCTGAGAGATTAGTTTAATCTTTTCCAATCAAAACCTCATCAATTTTTTCAATATCTGTTTCATCAGTCGCATGAATACAGAACCAAACGCAATCCTCAAGGGATTCTATTTGATGGTAGGTGTTAGCCTCTATATTGATACAAGCTGGAGCAACATATTCCTTATTATAGTCATCTGTTTTAACTATTACACGACCTTTCGCCAAAATACTAAGGTGTGAATAAGCATGAGAATGAGAATACGCAACATATCCAGCAGGCATAATCATTTCTTTGGCATATAAACCATCAGAAAAATTATGTTTTGTTTGAGGGTCAAAAGCCCATTGACCTTCTACTGTTTTAAATTGTTCTGCAAAATTAGACATTGTAATAAGGAACTTTGTAAGGTTTACCGCCAACAGTTACATTTATAAATCCTGCTGGAGCTGCAGGCAAAACTGCTGCTCCTTTAGTCGCTGTCGAAGCAGAAGTAAAATTTAACAGATTTAAAAACCATTGCTGCCAAGCTCTAGTTGGCATTTGTGTTTGTGCATCTACTAACGGAGTAACTGGGTAAGGATTATTCTGTTCCGTTCCCCAAATAATGTTAGGGTTTGCCATTAGTTTTCCCCTTCCGATGCTTTAAGGTTAGCAGAAACGATAACTGCTTTTATAGGGTCAGTTACTACAACTTCAAAAATTCTATCCCTAGACCAACCCAATCTGCGCCAAATAATACGAGTTTGATAAGTTCCTATATCTCCAATACTCGCCCAATGCTCATTAGACCATGTAGAACCTCCATCATTACTCCAGCGAAGCATCGCTTGAGGGTTAGCCCCAACCGTCTCTCCGTTTAACGGTGTTGTCGTTCCTGTAAGCCCAACTCCAGGCTGAAATTGAATTTGTAATTCATCAAAATACTGTCTTTGTAAATCGGTTACTAAATGAGGAGCTCTACGAACCCTTCTAATAGTGCCGCCATTGTCAGTGTAATTTTGCGAATCTAATTGATAAATTTGACCATTTTGCCAATCGCCAACCAAAACGATATTTTGGAATACACAGGCGCAATTTGAACGATGACGATGGAATACATTGTTATTGTCTACCCAAAGCCATTTATGCCATAGTTGAGTAGTAAGGTCGTAAGCCCAAGTTAAATCAAGCGTAGGAAAAGATACTACATAAACTTCATGACCTTCTAACTGATAAGTATAAGCAACCGCATCTTCAATGTATTGGTCTACTAAGGTATTTTCTACCGCATGAGTAGATATTCTTTGTGGGAAATATCCGTTCATCAATACAATTTCAGCCTGACCTCGGTTATTTTTAGATACATAAGCAAAAGAATTTCCAGCTCTAGCTACTGAAAACGGTGCTGCGATACCATGCTGGCTTGAAGAAGCTGGAATGCGCTGAAAAGCGAAGGGGAATGTACCCACATCAGCCCATACTTCGCTAGTGGTTTCCCCTAATAAATACACTTGACCGTGGTCGCAAATTAAAGATACAAGGTTATCAGGTCCTGTAAATTTGCTTGCGTAGCTTAAACCGTAAGTAATAGGGCTAAGAATATTAGAAGCAGCCCATTGCTGTGTATTTGGGTCGTTGTAAACGAAATAATTGTCCACTACATCAACAATTGTACCGCCTGTAAAAGCTCCGTCTGTATTAGGAATAACAGTCCAATTTAAAGCGTACATCGTTTCCGATGCTACTGTTTGACTATTATTGATTACATAATTTCCTGTACCGCCTGCGCCTGAACCGAAAGTCAAAGTTAAAGTTAAGCCTGTGCCTGAACCAGTTGTAGATGTAGAAACTGGATTGCTAGGATTAGAAGTGTAAGCACCAGAATAAGTAGGGGTTAAGCCTGTAACTGCACCGCTAGTTACGCTGGTAACGGTATAAGTCGCTGGACTATTACCATAAACACCGCCTAAAACTGTTACAGTATCGTTTACAGCGTAGCCTGTACCGCCAGTAGCAATCGTTTCGCTTAGTACTGTTCCTTGACCAAGCGCAGTAATAATTGTATCTGACTGAACGCTTGCGCCTGTAATTGTTTGTCCAGGATACAAAACTTGACTTGTGCCGATAGCAGTAACAGTTAAGGTCGTTCCTGACATTGAGGCTGTAATAGTCGCTGCTACATTCGCAGAGTTCATTACTTCAGCAGTAGCGATAGAGGCAGACTGGTTTAAAGTCCAAGTGCTACCTGAACCTGAAACAATAACAGTCTCTTGTGGTATTCCGATTCCGAATAAAGCTTGATTTGCAGCAATAGTTCCGCTAATTACTCTCGTTACAGTAAGGGTTGTACCTGATACGGTTGCTTGAAAAATAGCAGAATTTGGATTAGAAATGCGCCATGTATAACGATATTGACCGTCTACGATATAAACATTTAAACCATTGTCAGTAATACCTACAATTCCTGAATTTGTATTAAGTTGACCAATAATAGTAGGAGTAAAGCTAGAATTTAAAACATATACATAAGAGCCGCATACAGCGACCATGTAATTGCCGCCACTTAAAGTACGCATACCACGCACTTCTGCTTGTGCTGACAAAGCAACAATAGAGGTAAGACCTGGTGTTGGATAAAGCGCAACTACACCCCTAGAGCCCTGTGGCTTAGTAGGGTCTACTTCAGGAAACCAGTTAATACATTCCTGTGCATCTTGATAAATAGATGGGGCTTCGTAAGAGGCTCCAACAAAGCCAAAATCTGCCATGTTTATCCTGTAAATCCACCGTTAAGAATCCATCCTGCATCTTTAGCTTTACCAGTAATCATTACTGCTGGATAGCTAGCAGCAGCAATAGGCTTCATATTACTGCGTTTAATTGTAGATTTAGATTGTGCGGCATAAGCGTTAATCATAGCAATTTGCGTTTGCGAAGCTTTGCCGTACATAGGCATTAGACGCTCCGCAAGATTCCATCTAAGAGCCATAGAATAACCCTGTGGCAATACGATTTCATCGTACAAACCCTCATAATTGCTAAAAATAGTAGTAGCAAACATGTGCATTTCGCCCTGTGAAGGGTTTGGCCATACGAATACATTGCCTGATTCTGCGTTAGGGTTGTAATATAAAGCTTTTGGCCATGGTCCATTGAGCGTTTTTAAACCAATTTGATTGTAGTTTGTCAGCGAAATAACACCGACTTGATAATCTAAACCGCCATTTAATACAGGCTCACCGTTAGATTGAGTGTTAACCCTTACAAAAGCTTGCTCAATAGTTAATGGTTTTTGGTAATAAGCAGTAATAGAAGTAGACGAAACTGGAGCTGTATAAGTAATATTTAGCTCGTAAGTTCCAACTTCGTTAACATTACCGCCTGCTCCTGTTAAAAATTGAACGATTTTAGTGCCAGCTAAAATTCCTGTGCCTTTAAGGGTTTGCCCTTGTGCTACTGCTCCGCTAGTAATAGCTGTAACAGTTAAAACATTTCCTGTAATTGAGCCTGTAAATCCTGCTCCAATATAATTTGCTGTTGAAGGTGTAGGACCGATAGTGTATTGAATTTGCCCAGCGATTAAAGGAAAAATAATTTCTGTGGTGTTATACACCATCATATCTTCGTTAGACCACTGGTCGACTAAGTCGTTAAGCATATCAAACGCATCTTGAGCAGCTTCAGGAGTAGGAGTTTCCCCTGCTTCTAATGCGCCAATGTCTTTTAATGCTCTGCTAATAATGTCTATCGGAGCTGTCATGTTACACCTGTGGAGTAAAAGTATCTGCTAGCCAAGGAAATTCAACAATTTTTTCGTTTTCCATTGCTTTTAATTGATTTTGTAAATTTAATTTTATTGCATTTACATCATCTTGAGTTGTGTCTTTTTCAAGCCAATCTATTAAATTTGATTCTTTAATTTCGTTAAAAGGCAAATTTACAGTTTCTTCAGCAAATACATGGTTTCCCTCTGATTCAACAGTATGTATTTCGTCAGTTGCAGTTAACAAATAATGTACTTTTTTGCAACCTTCAGAAATAGATAAAATTTTCCAATTAAAAGTAGTCATGATGGGTTTGCAATAGCAGTTAATTGTGCAGTAGTAGTAGCAGCGGCAATGCTTGCTCTATCAGCAGTTAATTGGGCTTGCCAATCTGCATCAGCTACCGCATTAGCAATACCAGCTAAAGTATTTAAATTGCGCTTATTAGCCACTTGTAGTGCATCGGCATTGTATTGAGCCAATTTATCTGCTTGTGCTTTAGAAAAATTTACTGAAACAGTAGTCCCATTAAGCACCCAAGCATCAAAAAATTGTGCGTCAGAACCTTGTGGCAAAGTGCTGTCATCAACAATAATTGCTCCTGCTGGGCAGTCTTTTGCTAAAACTGTTTGAATATCTAATAATCCAGTAGGAATACAAACTGCTACTTGACCATTATTTTCATAAATTATTACTTGTGCCATTTTTATTCCTATGTGTTTGCAAATACACCAGCAAATAATCTAGTACCTGAAGCTGGGTTATATCCTACCAATGCAGTTGTATATGTAGAAAATCCACAACCAGTTGTATTTTGACCATTGTTAGAATATGTAAATGTTCCTAATTGATTGCAATGTGAATACATTGAATAATTTGCATTTGGTAGAGCATTAGTAAAATTTATATAAAAAACTCCTGTTGCTGTATAAGTCATCGAGCTTACATTGTAAGCGCCATTAATTGTTGGAGTTCCACCAGTTGCTGTTGCTGCAACCCAAGCTTTTGCACCTTGTAAACCACCTTGCAAACCACAAGCAACAGTTCTCCAATATCCACCGCCATCTCCAGCAAGTATTACTGTTTCACCTGGTTGCAATGTATTTTTAAAATCTGTTCCACCGAAAACTAAATTTACTGGATAAGTAGAAGGATTGCTTAAATTAAAAGTATTTGCTGTGCTTGGGAAAGTAATCGTAATTGTAGAAGTAGGAATAAGCAATATATTACTTCCAGCATTAGCACTTGTTAATGTCATGCTTGTAGTAATTATTTGCTGACCTGAAGATTGAAGTCCAGGCAAAGATTCGCTAACTGTTACTGCGCCAGTTGAACCTGATAATGTAATCCCACTTCCTGCAGTTAAAGAAGTAACAATCCCTGTTAATGAAGCGCCTGAACCACTAAATGCAGTTGCGCTTAATGTTCCTGTATTTGGAACAAATTTTAATTTTGTTGAAGAAGTATATTCAGGCAAATTACCTGAAGTAGTTGTTTTCCAAACTGGATAAACAGTAGAAGCATTAGTTGTATCGTCTGTTGTTCCAGTATTTGTAGCATTCGTTGCTGTAGTCGCTGTTGTAGCTGTTGCAGCGTTACCGCTAATTGAACCTGTTACTGTATTTGTAAAGCTCCATACTCCTGCGCTTGAAACGCTTGCATTGTCTGCGCCACTATTAGTTACAAAACGAATAGCGTTCGCTGTTACTGTGCCGATTACTAAATCAACGCTTGCTGATGAAAAATAAACAACATTTGGTGCGCTTAAACTGGCTGTTCCAAGTGTTCCTGTCCAGCCATTACTGTTTATGCCAAAGTCACCATAATAAGTAGTGTTTGTGCCTAAATTATTAGAAACAACATAATCAGATGATGCGCTAGAGCCTGAGTTTGTGTTTTGCAGAATTATCTGATTGTAATTATTAACGCTAGAAGTGTAAGAAGCAAAAATATTAACATCTGAATATGACAATGTGCCATAACTAAATGCGCCAGCAGAAGCAGAACCAGTAATTGCTCCTGTTGCTGTAAATGTTCCTGAAGATACAGATGTCGCTGTTGCTGCGCCTAAAGTTGGCGTTACAAAAGTTGGGCTTGTTGCTAAAGCGACTACAGTTCCGCTACCAGTAGTGCTATAAGAAGCTCCCCAAGCAGTGCCAGTGGAATTAGCTATGCCTGCGCTAGGATAAACTTGACTTGGTACGGTTGCGTTAATAGTAATTGCAGCAGAACCGTTATAGGTCGTTCCTGAACTAAAAGTTATATTTGTTCCTGCTGTTAAAGCTGCTAAATTGCCGCCTAAAGATACCCCTGAAATCGTACTATTTGTTAATTGTGCGTTTGTAATTGTTCCGCTTAAAGCAGTCGTCGGAATAGTAGTAGAAGCTGTGTGCGCTCCTGTTCCGTTTGCATAAACATACCCAGTAATTGTTCCTGCAACACCAGTACCACCATAAGAAGCTCCAATTACACCAGCATTCCAAGTTCCTGCTGTTACTGTACCCAGTCCAGTAATACCAGTATACGAACCACTTAACAAACTAGAAGCGATAGTGCCAGCAGTAATTTGGCTTGCGTTAATAGCAATACTTGTATTTGTAGCGGAAGTAAT
>CAIYZI010000315.1 GCA_903930665.1 uncultured beta proteobacterium | reverse complement strand
GCTGAGATGAGAAGCCAGACTCGTGCAAATCAATCATCATGGGACGCTTGTCAACCCTCTTCTCCAAGACAGTCGTACTCAACTGACATAAGACAATTACGGGGCAATTTAATTCGGCGCCAAGTGCCTTTAATTCAAAGCAAATCTGGTTAAGTTGAATTGCTCTATTTCCTTCGATGCCGCCACGCATCAATTGAAGGTGATCCACGACAATTAGGCCTAGCCCCTCACATTGACGAGACAGGCGTCGCGCACTGGCACGCAACTCAAGGACAGAGAGAGAGGCTAACTCACTGATATGCAAAGGGCTCGCACGGAGCTTCTCAATCGCTTCTGTCAAGCGTGGCCACTCTTCATCGGTAAACTTGCCGGAGGACAAGTGACCCAGATCAATCCGACCGATTGCAGCCACGATACGATTGGTTAGGGTTGAGGTACTCACTCCTAACGTAAACATCGCAACTGGCAGTGATTTGTTAACCGCCACATGTGTTGCAACATTGATGGCAAAGGTAGTTGCCCCCATTGACGGACAAGCCACCAAGAGGCTCAAATCGCCGCGCCGCAGACCTGAAGTCATTAGATCGAAGTCGTAAAAGCCAGTCGATACACCTTCGACATCGTCCGGGTTGTCAACCATTTCTTGTACGCGGTCAAGTAGTTCTACGACGAGGGAATCGATGGGCTGAATTCCTTGCGTTGTACTTGACCGACTGGCGTGGCCAATATTGAATATATTCTGCTCCGCGTCATCCAAAATATGTTGTATTGATCTCCCCCGGCGCTCACGCGCATTCGCACCAATTTCATCTGTTGCTGTCAGCAGTTTGCGCACCAGGCTGTGATCACGCACGATTTCGGCATGCTGCCGAACAATGTCCGTCCTCGGGACATAGCTCGTCAACGAGTGCAGATAGAAAAGACTTACAGCTGCATCGGCCTTAACTTGGTTTTTTAAGTATTCAAAAACCATAATCACATCCGCATGCTTGTTTTCCTCCATCAAAGCGGAGATAGCCATGTAAATTTGCTTGTGCTTGCTTCCGAAGAAATCGTTGGCCGTCAGTATTTCCGCCACAACATCCCAAGTGTGGTTATTCAAGAGCAAGGCGCCCAAAACACTAGATTCCGCCTCCACTGAATGAGGCGGCAGACGGCCTCTGTTTGCCCTCCTTGGTTTATTCTTCGCGCTCATTCCAGATTCATCGGCCTTGGTTAAATCATCAGTTTTCTGATCGCCCCAATTCGTACTTCAGGCGCGTTCAGTGAAAAATCAAGCTTGCTTAAAATTGATCCCTAGGAATTTCCCCCAACTGCGTGGGATAGGAATAAAAACCGCGCACGATGCTCCGCCATATTTGCTTCGATTGCCGATCTATCAAGTGCTACCGCGTTATGCTGCCCGATCACTGCAAAGGCTAAGATACAGTCAGGCGAAAACCTAACTTTTTTATCGTCGTACCGACCGGTAGTTGGATTTAACAACAGTGGAAATTCGTCAGCCGCCAAACTGTACTTTTTCAATTTCTCTAAATCTTCTGTCGTCGGGTAATAGTGCGGTACAAACTTCAATTCAATGACTGCTTCAATTTGATTTTGACTCAGAACAACCATATCTGGAATAAAACGTCCGTGACCGTGAAGATCGATACACGGCTCACACAACACCCGATGACCCTCAGGCAATCGATTCAAAAGATTGGCATAGATCGAAGCCTGAAGCGTTCTCTCTGAATTGATGCGCGAGTCCAAATACGCGGCGACTGCGTCACTCCAAGCACTTCTAATCAATTCTTTCATGCTGTTAATTTCCAGAAATTAGTTTGTCTGCCATTCGATCTTCAGAATGGATATTTCGTTGTCTCTCGCTACCGCACTTGACTCCTTCTTTTTGAGCTTTTCCATCACTGCCAGCTCAGATGCTCCTTCGATGTCGACATCCTCCCAAGCGGAATAACTACAACCTGTTTGCTTATCTTTTACTTCGTAATTGACTGTTGCGCGTGCCATGTAACTCCTTCTATGTTGACTGACCGTTGGTTGAATTTTCTAACAAAGGGTTTGACGGAAATTCAAGCACCTCGCGCTTCCCTGCCGCATTCAAGGCGCTCACAATACCCGCATGCTCCATCGCATCGAGCAACCGAAGTGCACGGTTGTACCCAATTTTTAGATGCCGTTGCACCACGGAAGAACTGGCTTTTTGGTTGCGCACCGCTGCATCTACGGCCTTAGCATATAAGGGGTCGGGCGATGAAATGGCAGGGGTTGGACTTGTGTCAATGTCAGCAATAAATTGAGGCGTTTCACCACTACCCATAGCGACAGTCACTGGCCGAGACACTATTGCTGCACCTAACGCATAGAAGCAATGCCTTCGATTGATTGATTGATAGGTATGCGTCCGGCGATCTCACCTTGAACTGGCGTAGCTGAACAAGGATGCTTGTGTCCACAAACTTTAGATGGACACATGTACACAACTCCGACCTCACCAACCACTGGTAACCCGCATAAACGCAGTTGGCGCAAGCATTCTGATGAATTCAAGGCGCGCGT
>CAIYZI010000314.1 GCA_903930665.1 uncultured beta proteobacterium | reverse complement strand
CTGCTGATCCTTGCTGAACTGCATCCCTCATCTAGTCCAATAAGTACGCCTAGCTTATCTTGGGGTAAACCCATAGCTTCTCGTGCTTCTTTGAGTCTTTTCGCTAGAACGGTAGGTTGATTTAAGGGCTTTGTTGCATTCTTCGATATTCGAAGATTTGCTATTGCCTTGTCTCTACGAAATACGTAGAATTTAGAATTAACTGCTCGCAATTCCATGGGAGTAAATCACTGGTAATAGTGTCGGTCGTCATGACCTAGCAGTAATGCAACGTAAATCCCCAATAAATCTGGAGTCGATATGAATGCGAGATATTTAGCGGTAGTGATAGCAATACCATTTATCTTGAATGGTTGTGGCACATGGGTTAAACCTGGAGCAACACAGCAAGATTTTTCCTCTGATAAATACCAGTGCTTGCAAGAATCACAGCAACAAAAGGGTTATGCAACAGTAAATCAATGGGGTGGTTCCGCATTTAGCGGGGCATCAACAAATGGCAATCTATTTGCATCTTGCATGAACGCACATGGATGGTATTTACAAAGGTGAAATTAAACTTCTTTATCTGCTGCTTAAGTTGTCTAATTTTAGGTGGTCAAGCTTATGCAAGTAGTAGCCATTCTGTAAAAGGCTACTACAAGAAGAATGGTCACTATGTGAGAACCCATAGGGCAACCAATCCCAATAGAACTCAGCGAGACAACTGGTCAAGCAAGCCCAATACCAATCCTTATACAGGCAAGCAAGGCACTAAGGAGCCGCAGAAGTGAAGCTCTTCATATTCCTTATGATGCTTGGTTTATCGGGTTTAGTAAATGCTGATTGGCGTTCCGAGGCAAACTGGCAGCTTGTTAACGAAACACCAGGTGGCGAAATATCACTTTTTTATGACCCCTCAACGGTAAAAACAATTGGCTCAAACATTGAGCTTTGGACGCTCCTTAGTTCGCATACTTCTGAATATATAGGCGGAAAAGGTTTTAAGTCGAGAGGCATGAAAACTCTCCTGGATTGCAAGCAGTCTAGATACAAAAGACTTTCTATGGTTCTATATGAAGGATTTAATGGTGATGGCAAAATAATCCAAACCATGGATGCTGAAGGAATGGGAATAGCACAATGGGAGTCTGCCGTTCCAGGAAGTTTATTTGCAACCTTATTTTATTTGTGTAAATAGGATGATATGTTGAAGATAAGAATGAAAAATCTCCTCTTGGCAGCCCTCTTGCCTTTTTGTATTGCTGGCTTATTCGGCAATAGCTATGCTGAATCACTGATTGTTTTAAAGCCACACCAATCAATCAATTCATGCACGTCAGTCAATCAATCGACACCGCAGCAAGCAGCTCAAGGGTGTTGCTCACATCATCAAGGTGTATGTGGTTGCTCTGGAGGTAGAGCAGTTTGCTGTGATGGTCAATATAGCCCTTCTTGTGGATGCAATTCAGACTCCATAAAACAGCTATTGCTTAAAGAAGCGCCAAAGGGTTAATTTGGCAACATATCCAAGCTTCGCCAGAGGTCTTTTAGAGCCCTATAGGGGCATCATCCGGCTATAATATGGGTAGGTATTAAATATCACATATAATGCCGTGGCGGGCCATTATAATCGCTCCTATAGGCATTAATTCATTAATCCTTTAAATATGGTGAT
>CAIYZI010000313.1 GCA_903930665.1 uncultured beta proteobacterium | reverse complement strand
TGGAAATCGAGGTCATGAAGGAAATCAACGCAAAAAAGTGGTGAGCGCACAGGCCCGCCTGGAACAAGTCCGCTACGCAGTACAGCGTGAACTGAGCCAGAGGCGGGCGTGTGCGCTGATGAGCGCAGCGCGTTTCGGACTGCATTACGAACTACGAATGCCAGCCAAAGACGCTCCGGCGATTGAAGCCATGAAAGACCTATCCGGGCAGTTTCCGCGCTTTGGCGCACGCCGCGTTCACGTCTTCCTGGAGCGCCAGGGCATTGAGATAGGACGGGACCGGTGCAGCCGCATCTGGAGCGCTGCCGGCCTGCAGGTGCCGCCCAGGAAGAAGCGACGCAGGCACCTCGCACCGGCGCGGCCCCGACCCATGCCGCCAAAGGGCCGGAACTCGTTGTGGTGCTACGACTTTGTGTTTGACTCTTGTGCCAACGGCCAGCAGTTCAAATGCCTGACTGTGGTGGTCGAGTACACGCGCGAATGTCTGGCCATTGATGTGGCGGGCTCTATCCGTTCCAAGCGGGTCATTGATGTGCTGAGTCAACTCATCAGCGTGCACGGTGCACTACGCTATTTGCTCAGTGACAACGGCCCCGAGTTTGTCAGTCTGGCGCTGCTGCGCTGGGCCAGGGATGAAAGACTGGAATCGGTCCTGAGTGACCCGGGCAAGGCCTGGCAGAACGGTACCAATGAAAGTTTCAACGGCAAGTTCAGGGATGAATGCCTAGCCATGGAATGATTCCGCAAGCGGCTGGAGGCCAAGGTCATCATTCAGGACTGGCGGCGTCACTACAATGAAATTCGGTCCCATTCGAGTTTGAACTACCGCACACCGGCTGAGTTCATCGCGGGCTTGAAGAACGATTTATCAACCGAGACCAAGAAGTCAAGTTGAGATTGGCCCGAAGAAACCCGGCGGGTCAATCCCACGAGTCGCCTCTTACCTGTGCGCCGTTGTGCATGTGGGTAGGATCGGCCCACACTGTCGAATTGGCTTATCTACCAGGCTTTTACCTCCAGGCTTGCGTAAAACAGATGCACCCTGTGCAAGACACGCAACATTGATCCCCATTACAAACAGGAGTTGTGCTGTGGGGCTGTACCCCAACCCGTTGTACCGCTATATTCATAATCGGACGCGGTTACAGCAAGTACAAGATGCGGCGACGGTACAGCCGCCACAACAAGGGGAAAAATGGCGACATCATCTGGCCGTAAGGCCAAGCCTAGTCACGTTAGCAAAGGCCAGCCCATAGAAGCAAAATTGGGAGCGGCCCCGCAAAATGCGGCACAAGGCCCAGAAGCCTCTCGATATCACCTGCGCATATCCAGGCTAACCGTAGACAAATTGGGCGTGAAGCTTTATGACAAAGCAAGTGCTGTAGTTGCCGAACTCATCGCTAACGGGTATGACGCCGACGCAGAAAAAGTCGTAGTGCGCATACCGCTAAATGTCCAACTTGCATCCAAAGCAGGCGGCACTATTCGTGACTTGAGTTATGTCATCGAGGTTGAAGACGATGGCCACGGTATGACTCCAGATGAGGCCCTTGCCTACTACCTCAGAGTGGGTGCTGATCGACGCACTCGAAAGAATGAGGATGGTGGTCGATCACGCAATAAGAAACGGCCGGTGATGGGTCGCAAAGGGATTGGCAAATTGGCGCCCTTTGGCATTTGTCGCCGAATTGAGGTGTGGTCAGCAGGCGGGCCAAAAACAAAAGAAGGCTATGCCGTCACTCATTTCTTCATGGACTTTGACCGCATAGTCACCGATGAGGACGACTCGGTTCCTCTGGTGGTTGGAACGGAAGACGGAGGATGGAGCAAAAAATCAGGTACTCGGATCCGCATGACCTCATTTCTGGCCAAACGTGTTCCAGACGCCGAAACCTTCCTCAGACAGTTAGCAATCCGGTTTACTTTTGCAAAACCAGATTTCAAGATATTGGTTGATAACACCAATGACCCAAAGAGCAAAGCGGTCAAAGTTGATCCGATGGATATCCCCCTTCTACCCGGCTCCAAAATTGACTTAGCGTCGCGTCCAGTGGTAACAGATGATGGTGATGAGTTTCCAGTCAAGGGTTGGCTGGGTATGGCTAAAGAGGCGTACAAGAATGAGGAAATGACCGGCGTCCGCATATATGCCCGAGGGAAAATCATTGGCGTGACAAGGGATTTCAATCAGCCTGCGGGATTTACTGGTGAGTTCACGATGCGTTCATATTTGGTTGGCCAGGTTGAGGCTGAGTGGCTTGACCTCGACGAAGGGGATGACCTTGTTCGGACGGATCGCCAAGACATCTTGTGGGATTCAGAGTACGGACAACATCTGCGCAAATGGGGGGCGGAACTTATCAAAGAAATCGCCCGTAATTCTCGTGAGCCAAGACGAGCCAGGGTACGTGATGAATTCCTCCGAAGGTCGGGCATCGAAAAAATGGCAGCCAGCCGCTATGGCGACAAAGCAGTCGCGCGCGTAGCTATTGATCTGGCCAAGAAATTCGGTGGTTTCGCTGCAGAAGACGAGCTTACCGACGATGTGTATGTAATCGAACCTTCATGGACAGTCATCACTCAGAATCAGAGTCTAAAGAACTTCAAGACGGCGTTTGAAAGATTTTGGAAAAAGACATATGGAACCGCTGTGATTCTGGCAATCGGTCATGAAGAAAAACGACCAGACTTCACGTTGGCCAGTATCGACGGACTATTGCACATTGTCGAAATTAAGAAGGCAGGCCATGGGTTTGATGACAAAGACTTTGATCGGTTGGTGAATTATGTGGATGTACGCCATGGTTGCTGCAATCCCAAAGTCATCAGGCAAAAGCGCTTGGGAAAATAATAGCTGCCGGCATTGCGGCCCGGTAGACGTGACTTCAGACACTGTTGAATGTCCACTCTGCTTAGAGCCAATGCTTCGAC
>CAIYZI010000312.1 GCA_903930665.1 uncultured beta proteobacterium | reverse complement strand
CTAGATTTATTTTAGTTCTTCGATCAAATCGGACTAAGATTCGATTGATGGCGCTGCCGTGAAACATCAAGATAACAGTTAGGAAAGCTAGGCCACTGAGTACGTCTATAAGAATTGCTGAAATAGGCAGCTGAATAAGGGGAGCCATCATAATTAAAGTCCCTTGAAAATTAGAATTCTGGTGCTTAATACGGGATTATTAATGTGGGTTGATAATGTCATAACAAGCACCCCATGTAAAGCCAACAGTGATTAAGTCCCCCCATTCTGCAGCCCAAATAAAGAAAGAGCGTTTCTTCTTATTTTCATTGGCTGGGATTCAGTTCACACATATTTTAGACTTCATGATCATGATGCCATTGGGCCCGGAATTTATCCGCGTTCTCAATATCAATACGCATCAATTTGGTCTCTTGTTATCTTCGTATACTTTTGCAGCCGCAGCCGCTGGAATATTCGCCACTTATTACGTAGATAGATTTGAGCGCAGACAATTATTGCTAAGGCTGTATGCCTGTTTCATCATTGCTACCCAGATCTGTGGCTTGGCCCCTAATTACCATACTCTCTTTATTGCCAGGGCCTTCGCTGGTATGTTTGGCGGAATTCTGGGGTCCCTTGTTCAAACGATAGTTGCTGACTCAATTCCTTTTGAGCGCAGAGGTAAGGCTCTTGGTACGGTGATGTCGGCATTTTCGATCTCCACTGTTGCTGGTGTTCCTTTAAGTCTATTTTTGGCAAATAACATTACCTACCTAGGATGGCGTGCCCCGTTCATATTTATAGCACTCATATCAACTTTGATTTTCTATTTGGGTTATCGCAATATTCCTAAAATAGCTGGTCATTTGGACCATGTGCATGAAGGTAGTCGTTTTAAGCAAATTTACGATATTTTTATTGCCCATCAACATTTAAGAGCCTTCTTTTTTATGGGCCTGATTATGTTCACGGGTTTCTCAGTGATTCCGTATATTGCTTTGTACCTTACTTCAAATGTGGGTATTGATAATTCATACATCTCATTAATTTACTTATGCGGTGGCGTAGCAACATTAATGAGCTCTCGCTTTATTGGTCACATGGCTGATAAATACGGCAAGGTTATCGTCTTTAAGGTATTGGCTATTGTTAGCCTCGTACCATTGCTGGTTACCACCAATCTTGTTCCAGTGCCTTTATGGATTGTTCTGATCAACTCAACCTCCTTTTTTATATTAATTTCTGGACGCATGATTCCTGCCATGGCGATGGTAAGCCAGGTGGTTGGTACAAATATCCGGGGTACTTTTATGAGTCTGATGGGATCAGTGCAGATGCTCTCATCAGGATTGGCTTCAGTAGTTGCTGGAGCCATCGTCACAATTGGTTCAGATGGAAAAATGCAACATTACAACATCGTTGGTTATGGTGCCGTTGCTTGCGGCTTGATTACCTTTTGCCTAGCAGGCTATATTCATACCGATAAAGAAGTGAAGTAGAGCAATTAAACAATATCGAGCAAACCCAAAGCAAACCAAAAAAACATAACAAAGCCAAAACATTTACAGCACTAAGTTATAAAGGATCTTTAGAGAATGAACATTACCTACCAACGCCCTGATGGGAATTCAGTTGAAGCTTATTTAGCTGAACCTGAAAATCTTTCCAATACTCCAGGCATTGTTGTTATTCAAGAGTGGTGGGGT
>CAIYZI010000311.1 GCA_903930665.1 uncultured beta proteobacterium | reverse complement strand
TGCGATGATTTTATGTTGGCAAAGGCTGTAAAAGAAAATTCTATATTTGCACGAATGACGCCACAACAAAAATCCCGAGTCATTCAAGCTCTGCAAGCTCAAGGTCATGTAGTGGGGTATCTTGGTGATGGAATTAATGATGGCCCAGGTCTCAAAGTTGCTGATGTGAGTGTGTCAGTTGATACTGCTGTAGATATTGCAAAAGAATCGGCTGACATCATTTTGTTGGAAAAAAGCTTATTGGTATTGCAGCAAGGGGTCCTGGAGGGGCGAAAAGTATTTGGCAACATCATGAAGTACATCAAGATGTCAGCTAGTTCTAATTTTGGGAATATGTTTAGCATGATTGGTGCCAGCGCCATGCTACCTTTCTTGCCTATGGCTCCCGTCCAAATTCTTCTGAATAATTTGCTTTATGACTTTTCACAAACAGCAGTTCCAACGGATTACGTGGACGAGGAATATTTGAGTAAACCGCGGGCCTGGGACGTGGGAAATATCGCACGTTATATGTTGTGCATTGGGCCAATTAGCTCCTTGTTTGACTATGCTACTTTTGGATGGTTATGGTTTGTCATGCGCGCAGACTCGCTAGGGGATGCAAATCTGTTTCAGACGGGGTGGTTTGTAGAGTCTCTGCTTTCTCAAACCTTGATCGTGCACATAATCCGTACCGGTAAAATTCCATTTATACAGAGTCGCTCAAGTTGGCCTTTGTTATTTACCACTATCGGAATTTGTATTGTCGGTGCAATTTTGCCCTATACGCATTTAAGCGGTTTATTGCAGATGCAGGCTCTTCCAGCCATATATTGGTATGGCCTTATTCCTATTCTGCTTTGTTATTTAGCGCTTACCCAGTTAATTAAGTCAGCTTTAGTAAGGCGATTTGGAGTTACGTAAGGGCCTGAATTACTTTTTCGCATTAGGGAAAAAGAGTTGCTCTCCACCAACTTTATAGCTGGCGATAGTTTCTTGGCCGTCCTTGGATACTAACCAATCGATAAAAGCCTGTCCTTCTACTTTTTTAACTTGAGTAAACATTACGGGGTTTACTAACATTACGCCATACTGGTTAAAAAGTTTTGGGTCACCCTGAACTAAGATTTCAAGATCACCGCGGTTTTTAAAGCTTAACCAAGTCGAGCGGTCCGATAAGATGTAAGCATTCATTGCGGATGCTGTGTTTAACGCAGGGCCCATGCCAGAACCGGTTTCTTTGTACCAGCTTGAGGTTGGTGATACTTCAATGCCGGCATCTTTCCAATATCGTAATTCCGCTTCATTGGTACCGCTTCTATCGCCTCGGGACACAAAAGATGCTTGAGTCTTTGCAATCTTCTGAAATGCTACTTGAATATCTTTACCGCCGCCAACTTTTGCTGGATCAGATTTTGGCCCAAGCAACACAAAATCGTTGTACATAACTTCAATGCGTTTAGTAGCATAGCCTTCATGCACAAATTTCTCTTCAGCTGGCTTGTCATGAACAAACACTACATCAGCATCTCCACGACGACCAATGTCTAGGGCTTGGCCTGTTCCAACGGCAACCACCTTGACATCAATGCCAGATTGTTTTTTGAAGATGGGGAGAATGTAGCCATATAGGCCCGATTGCTCGGTAGAGGTGGTCGAGGCCACAACGATATTTTTTTCTTGTGCAAAACAAGATGTGCTTAATAAGGCTATTGAAGTGATGGTGATAGCTATGGTACGAGTTAAGCGGAGTTTCATGGGAATATATTATGGAATTAATGAGGCATGGTCATATATTGAAGCATTTGAGTGAGCGCATCCTTAGGGGATTGTTTCAGCTTATCCACTACGCTTGCATAATCTTCCTGAGGCCTATTCTGACTAAGCTTGAATTTGCCAACCAATTTATCGAGTTTGATTTCAATTCCAACAATGGCTTTTAACATAGAGTTGATGTAGGTTTCAGGCGCATCCTCTAGCTTCCAGGTAGATTGCGCCGTGGGTTCATAAATGTTCGTCATGAGAGCAACATGTGCCTTAAGCCATGATGCATCATCGATAAGACTTAACTGTCCCTCTGCGTGGACAACTGCATAGTTCCAGGTAGGAACAACCTTTCCCTCATGTTGCTTTGATGGATACCATGATGGGGTGATGTAAGCATTTGGACCATGAAAAACAGCACTTACCTTCAGATTTGTTTGATTAGCAAGTTTTAGTAATGGGTTGTTCTTGGCTACGTGACCATATAGTCGAGTTTTATCTTCGCTTAAGAGTAGGGGGATATGATTAATCTCAGCAACCCCATCTAATATTCCAATGACTGTGGCCAAAGGAAATTCTTCAATAAGGGCAGCTAATAGAGTGGCGTCATCTACTTGAAAGTGTTTTGGTAGGTACATGGAGAAATTTATAGCACTCTTTTGTGTTGGATCAAAATTATTATGCCTTGAGTGTGGGAGCATTTATCTGCCCGTTGGATCTCGTTTGTAGGCGCGATAGATTCGCGTTGATGGGGTATATAATGAGAATCGTTCCTATTAAATAGCAAAAGTGACCGCTTTCCATGAATTTGGATGAAGTCGTATTAGGTAATCTCTACCGTGTAAGTCGCGTGCATTCTCCCAAAGGGGCTCCTCAAATCAAGGGGCAGTTGGAGGATATCGGCTTTTTACCGGGCGAGCAGGTTGCAGTCTTGCGAAAGGGCTTGCTGGGCAAAGGTCCTTACATGGTTCGAGTAGGTGCCTCCACTTTTGCATTGCGTGAATCCGAAGCGCGCATGATTTCAGTTGAGTCTCTTGCTCATGTCTGAATCAAAAATTCATTTTTTCCCGAATGAGCCATTGGTGGCCTTATTAGGAAATCCCAATTGCGGAAAAACGGCTTTGTTTAACCTGTTAACTGGCAGCCGTCAAAAGGTGGCTAATTACTCTGGTGTAACAGTTGAACGTAAAGAGGGTCGTCTGACTTTAAGCTCTGGAAAGAATCTGCGAATTTTAGATTTGCCGGGTGCCTATAGCTTGTATCCCCGCTCCTTAGATGAGCGGGTAACTTGCAATGTATTGCTCGGTAGAGCTGAGGGTGAAAAAAGGCCGGATTTAGTTTTATGTATATTAAGTGCCATGAACTTACGTCGCAATCTGCGACTGGTTTTAGCAGCCAAACGTTTGGGACTGCCATGCGTTGTTGTGCTCAATATGCTCGATATCGCTAAACGTCATGGTTTAGCAATTGATACAGAAGCTCTTTCTAAAGAATTAGGACTTCCAGTTCTGACTAGTATTGGTATTCAGTCGGATGGTGCTGATGCAATTAAGAAATATTTTGATCAGTTAGATTGGCGTCATTTAAATTCAATACATGCAAACGTTGGTGATGCCACTTTAGAGAATGTCGCATCTCATATCGCTCATTCGGAAACCGACAATGTGCAAGTTCAAAGAATCTTGCATAACTTAGAGCTAGATCAAATCATTCCCGATCGCCTGAGCGATCGACTGGATTCAGTATTGCTGCATCCAGTTTTTGGACCAATCATTTTGGCCGCATTACTCTTTTTGATATTCCAAGCGGTCTTTAGTTGGGCAACCTTGCCCATGGAGCTCATTAAATCTTCAGTTGAGTATTTGGGTGGCGTATTAATAGAAGTCCTTCCAAATAATTGGTTCCGTAGTTTGTTGATTAATGGAATCTTGGCAGGTCTAGGAGGGGTTATCATCTTCTTGCCTCAGATCTTGATCTTATTTTTCTTCATCCTGTTGCTAGAAGAGTCGGGCTATTTGCCTCGTGCAGCGTATTTACTTGATCGAGTGATGGGATCCGTTGGGTTATCCGGAAGATCTTTTATTCCACTACTTTCCAGTTTTGCTTGTGCCATCCCAGGAATTATGGCGACAAGAAGCATCTCAAATGCGCGTGATCGTTTGGTGACGATTTTGATAGCACCAATGATGACCTGTTCAGCGCGCTTGCCGGTCTATGCCCTATTAATATCTGCATTTATCCCAGAAAGAAAACTTTGGTACGGAATTGATTTACAAGGATTGGTATTGTTTTTGCTTTACCTGGCAGGAATATTTGGAGCCATGGCAGTTGCTTGGATATTAAAACGTTTTACAAGTGAGCAATTTAAACTCAACGCTCTGATGATGGAGCTGCCTAGTTATCATCTGCCGCGTTTGGGAAATTTAGCGATTAGTTTGTGGCAGCGCGCTGAAATCTTCTTGCGTCGAGTTGGCGGAATCATTCTTGTGATGACTGTATCCCTTTGGGTGCTATCAAGTTTTCCACTGCCTCCAGAAGGAGCAACAGGCTCACCCATTCAATACAGTGTGGCGGGTAGCTTGGGCCAGGGCTTGGCTCATATCTTTGCGCCAATTGGATTTAATTGGCAAATCAGTATTGCCTTGGTACCTGGCATGGCTGCAAGAGAAGTTGTCGTGAGCTCCCTTGCTACGGTCTATGCATTATCGAGTTCGAGTGCAGATGCTGCTGAAGCCTTGATTCCTTTAATTTCTAGTGGCTGGTCTTTAGCCACTGCACTTTCATTGTTGGCTTGGTTTGTGTTTGCCCCTCAGTGCTTATCGACGATTGCGGCTGTCAAGCGTGAAACAGGTGGATGGAAGATACCCGTCATCATGTTGTCTTATTTATTTGCGCTAGCTTATTTGGCCTCATTCATCACTTACCACGTTGCCTTAATTTTCGGCCTTGGCTAAAGAGTCTGAAGTGAGTCTAAAGATTATTTTTTGCAGTACAGCATTTTTTAACTGAAGTACTATCTCCTGAGTAGTAAAAAAACTAAAAATAACAGGAGATAAAATGAGTTCTCGTCGTCAATTCATGAAGACAGTTTCAGCTTCGGGTGCAGGTATT
>CAIYZI010000310.1 GCA_903930665.1 uncultured beta proteobacterium | reverse complement strand
TCAGTAATAATGATCTTTGTCCGCACACGCGAATTGGACGCCCAATAGCTTTAGCTATCTTGGATTATGACAGTAACTTCATAAGCTTTATCAAGCGGATCTATTAAAAAACCTTTTCCAGACCTTGTAAGTTAATTTTTGCTTCTTTTGGTATCAAGATCCAGTCATGGCCCTTCTTAAAGCTTGTGTAATTTCTGCTCATAAAGAAATCCTTAACAAACGTTGTATCTGTTTTAAGAATTTCAATAAAGCAAATTGGTCTACCTTTATCAATTAGATTTACTGCACCCGATAATGCCTTATCTTCCATGCCTTCAATGTCGATTTTTAGAAAATCTACTAATTCATCATAGGAATCTAAGGTTCTTGTAGTAACTACTTCATATGTTGACTTGACCATGTTTCCGTTATCGCTTCGAACGGGAGGAATCAACTCAAGCCCACCAAAATTATTAGATTGCGTGTAATCAGGCAATTCAATCTCAATTTGAGAGCCATTCTCATTGCTTACGGCTACATTTTCAGCGTTCACATTATTTAAGCCATTCATTGCAATAGTGCCACACAACATGTAATAAACCATACGCTGAGCTTCAAATGAGCGAATTGCAATTTTGTCTTGATAGCTCTTTGCAATGGCCAACGTATGCGTACCAATGTTGGCCCCCACGTCATAAAAGCATATTTTTGAACTAACTTTAAGGCGTAATTCAATCAACCGCTTAATCAAGTCTATATCAACCTTACCAAAATAACCATTTCTACTGATTTCTGTACCGATGTATTTATCGTATCGATTTACGATAATCGAACCGTAATCGCATGAAATTAGTACATTTGGATTATTCATGCCACGACTCCATTTGCACAAAAAACAGTGGCCTTGAAATTACCTCTTAATGCGAGATGGGCGTCTAATTGCATTGAAATTCCACAGCTATAAGGTTGATCATCATTTGGTGGGTGCGTATTAGCGCATCAGACTAAATGCTACATGGCTTATTGTAGCTTTAAATCCGTGGCTCAATAACCGTGGATTTATAACTTCTATTCGGTGATAACCCAAAGACGAGGGGAAATCACATGTGGGAATTGGAATTTAAACGTTTAAGCTCGAATCTGGCTAGAAATATCAAAAATATTAGACATGAAAAAGGACTTGCTCAGGAGCGTCTGGCCTTAGAGGCTGGGGTAGACAGAACCTTGGTAAGCAAAATAGAGCGCCTTATAGCCAATCCATCATTGGAAATATTGGTTAAATTAGCGGTTGTATTAGAAGTTCCAGTGATGAAATTGCTGGCTGACTAGCGCCAGGTAAATCCTACTCTGCTCCACATTAGGGCACCAGCCACTTTGAGTCATCTCATATGCACTAAATAAATTGCGCGCACACTAACATTTACAAACAGCCTTGCGCCTTAGTCATTCGCTGTATTTTCTTGTGTGATATTAACCAGCTTTAGCATGTAGCGGTATTACCTCCGCGCCTGCCTTAATACCATCCAAGTAATTTGCCCAATCTTGAAGCATTGCTCTGCGCTGCGGCAAATATCTAGCATGGTTATAGCTTGCCGATACCTTATTCCGTTCGGCATGGGCTAATTGAATCTCAATATGCTCATGCGGATAACCCTGCTCATGCAGGATTGTGGACGCTACCCCTCGAAAGCCATGGCCCGTCATTTTCCCAGCGTAACCCATGCGCTTCAATGCCATTAAAAGGGTGTTATTGCTCATGGTCTTTTTAGGGTGTTTGCTTGACGGGAAAACAAACTCCCTACCTCC
>CAIYZI010000309.1 GCA_903930665.1 uncultured beta proteobacterium | reverse complement strand
GATATTGCGCCCAAGAGCTGAAGCATCCGATATAAAACAAAAGCTCCTAGATATCTATCGCTACAGCATTCTTAAGGTGCTCAGTGAGGAGCAGATTGAGGAGCTTTCGCAGTCCATTCGATCTGTTCAATTTGAACATGGCGATCATCTGATAAAAATTGGCGAGCATGCGCAAAGTATGTATTTTATTTCTGAAGGACATCTTGAAGTTGGTATTCCAGGAAAAGACGGTAAAGACTTAATCGTCGCCTCACTCTGGCCAGGCGACTGTGTGGGTGAGATGTCTTTATTAACAGGTGAACCAAGATCAGCTAACGTTTATGCTAGGTCTAATGGTATTTTGTTAGAGGTAACTCGGGATAATCTTGCGCCATTCTTTAAGGCATCCCCTAAATTAATTGATCAGATTTCAAAAGTGCTGTCTGATAGAAAAGTTGAGAATGAAAAAGCCCTGCAAGATGAGGGTTCTCGCGAGATAGTTGAAACTCAAATGAAGGCCCTTATCAAGAGGATTGCGCTGTTTTTCTTTGGAGCCGAATAAATCCATGATTTCCCAAGGCCTAACTCAATGGTTGTAAAAGTCGAATTAAATAAGGGTTTACTCTTATCTAATTGCTGACTTTTTGATCAAATTTTCTTTAGCTCTTAGTGAGAGTGCTTGCCCTCTAAAATCAAGGTAAAGTACTGACTTGTGCAAAGTGTCACTAGCGTGACAATTTGCACGAACAAACTAAAGTTTTTTTAAAGAGTAGTAGATGTTGATTCAACAAAAAATATAAGATTTACCCCGATAAGGAGACCAGATGTTTCATTTGTTAGATAAAGAAAGAACTATTGCAGGCCCAGGCTTTAATCGCTGGCTTGTACCACCGGCAGCTCTTGCCATCCACTTATGTATTGGTATGGCCTATGGCTTCTCAGTTTTCTGGTTGCCGCTATCAAGAGCGTTAGGTGTCTCCCAAGGCCTAACAGAGCCTATTAAGTGTGCTGCCGATATAGGTTTTTTTGCACAACTTTTTACAACTACCTGTGACTGGCAAATATCTACCCTGGGTTGGATGTACACGCTATTTTTCGTATTTCTTGGCATTTCTGCTGCTATTTGGGGCGGCTGGTTAGAGCATGCGGGTCCAAGGAAGGCCGGTGTAGTTGCTGCTTTCTGTTGGGCTGGGGGCATGATATTTTCTGCTTGGGGCGTATATCTCCATCAGTTCTGGATGATGATTCTGGGTTCTGGTGTCATTGGTGGTATCGGCTTAGGTTTGGGTTACATCTCACCAGTTTCTACATTAATCAAATGGTTTCCTGACCGTCGCGGTATGGCAACAGGAATGGCGATTATGGGCTTTGGTGGCGGTGCAATGATAGGTTCACCTTTAGCCGCTATGCTCATGAAAAACTTTGCCACTCCGACTAGCGTTGGCGTTGCTCAAACTTTTGTGGTGATGGGTGTTATTTACTTCATCTATATGATCATCGGCGCTATGAGTTATCGAGTTCCAGCCAGTGATTGGAAGCCAGCAGGGTGGACTCCGCCAGCTGCATCAGCCTCTAAGGTGATGATGACTACACGTAGCGTGAGTGTTAAGAAAATCTGGGGTATTCCACAGTTTTGGTTGGTGTGGATGGTCTTAACTATGAATGTATCTGCAGGTATTGGCGTTATTGGTATGTCATCACCAATGCTTCAAGAGATTTTTGCAGGTAGTCTTATCGGTAATGCCTTGAGTTTTGGTGAGTTAGACAAAGGTCAATTGGCTGCAATTGCTGGTATTGCCGCTGGTTTCACAGCCTTATTGAGCTTGTTTAATATTGCTGGAAGATTTTTTTGGGCAAGTTTGTCAGACAAGCTTGGCCGTAAATTAACTTACAGCATCTTCTTTGTTCTCGGCGGTATCTTGTATTTCAGTGTGCCTTCTAGCGCCGCTGCAGGAAGCCTGGTGTTATTCGTTGGTGCCTTCTGCATTATTTTGAGTATGTACGGAGGGGCATTTGCAACGGTTCCTGCTTATTTAGCGGATTTATTTGGTACGCAAAATGTGGGTGCTATTCACGGCCGCTTGCTAACAGCGTGGTCAACAGCTGGCATCTTAGGGCCCGTAGTTGTTAACTACATGCGCGATTATCAATTAAGCCTTGGCATTCCCAAAAGCCAGGTTTACAACCAGACGATGTATATTTTGGTTGGAATGTTGGTAATTGGCTTAATTTGTAACTTGATGATTCGCCCTGTAGCTGATAAGTGGTTTATGACAGACGCAGAGCTTGCTGAAGAGAAGAAACTTGCTCATGAAAAAGCTCTAAACTCTTTGGTCAAGGGCGAGGTTGGTCATGAGCATACCTCGATGTTTACCGTCATTATTGCCTGGGCTTTTGTTGCCATTCCATTGTCATGGGGCATATACAAAACCTTCCTAAGCGCAATGAAGCTATTTGCTTAGATCTGGGCTATTGACCGAGTAATAAACTAGTAGGTATTAAACAAAAAAGCTGCTCCTAAGGAGCAGCTTTTTTTATATGGGTAATGGTTCGTCCCGCAACGCTCTGAGTGCCGCATCCAATCTAGCCTAAAAAAATCTCTTGCAGATTATTGAGGTAGCGCAGTCCTTGGGGGCTTGGTTTGAGCTTACCTGGATCAGGGTCGAGTAAACCTTTTTTACTGGCCTCATCCAATCCTTTGGCAATCACATGAAGGGGTAGGCCAGTTCGTTCACTAAAGGTATGCGTAGCGACGCCATCGGAAAGTCGTAATGCATTGAGCATAAATTCAAAGGGCAAGTCTTTGGGGGGAATTTCTCGTGACTCTATGAGTGCATTGCCCGAAGTTTCCATTGCTTGCATATAGGCCTCAGGATGACGCTCACGTACTTGGCGCGTAACCTTGTCAGGAAAGGAGACTTTTCCATGGGCGCCGGCGCCAATACCAATGTAATCCCCAAAGCGCCAGTAATTAAGATTGTGCTTACATTCTTGATCTTTTTTGGCATAAGCAGAGACTTCGTAACGATCGTATCCTGCCTTAGTCAATAACTCTAAATTTTGATCAAAGATGGCGTCAATATCATCTTCATTGGGCAGATTGGGTGGAAAGCTAGCGAAATAGGTGTTAGGTTCAAGCGTGAGGTTGTACAAAGACAGGTGGGGCGTCTTAAGTGAGAGCGCAGTCTCTATATCAGCCTTTGCCGCTTCTAAGGTTTGTTTTGGAAGTCCGTACATTAAATCTAAGTTCACAGATGCAAAGTGTTGCATAGCGATTTCTACTGCACGTTTTGCCTCTTCCCCATTGTGAATTCTGCCCAAGGCTTTAAGCTGCTCATCTTGAAAGCTCTGTATTCCTAATGACACCCGATTGATTCCAGCTTTTGCAAAGCCTGCAAATTTAGTTGTCTCTACTGAGCCTGGGTTTGCTTCCATGGTAATTTCAGCATCTGGCTCTAAGTTGACTCGAGCGCGAACAGCAGATAAAAGTTCATTCATACCTTCGGATGAAAGCAGGCTGGGTGTACCACCCCCAATAAAAATACTGTGAACTTGGCGTCCCCAGATACGCGGTAGTTCGGTTTCTAAATCGGCAATAAGGGCTTTGATGTACCTCGCCTCATCAAACCCGTTCTGACTTTTGCTATTAGGATCTTTAATTTGATGTGAGTTGAAATCACAGTAAGGACATTTTTTCTCGCACCAAGGAAAATGAATATATAAAGCCAATGGTGGCAATGCCGTCATGCGTGGGATAAGTGAGGGTGTATTAAGCACGGTTCTTGAGTTGCAAAATGAGTTCGCGCAATGCTTGGCCCCGATGACTCACCAAATTTTTTTCTTCAGGCTCTAACTCCGCAGCAGTTTTATCAAACTCTGGCAAATAGAAATGGGGGTCATAACCAAATCCATTCTGACCCCTCGCTTGGTCAATGATGCTACCGTGCCAACGAGTTTGAACAATTATTGGCTCGGGATCATTTGCACTTTGCACCATTACCAGTGCGCAGACATAGTGAGCACCTCGAGCTGATTGTGAGCTTAAGGCATTGATGAGTTTTTGATTGTTAGCGACATCATCACCATCTTTACCAGCATATCTCGCAGAAAACACCCCCGGCTCTCCCTGCAGTGCATCTGCGCAAATACCAGAGTCATCAGCTAGTGCAGGTAGGCCACTTGCTGCGCTGGCATGTCGTGCTTTAGCTAAAGCGTTTTCAACAAACGTGTAATAAGGCTCCTCGGCTGAAGGAATGGCAAGATCGCCTTGCGGAATCACTTCAAAATCCAGTGGAGCCAATAGCGCTTGAAACTCACGCAGTTTGCCTGGGTTATTCGAAGCAAGAACAAGTTTTTGCACTGACACGGGTTTGCTTTCTGTATTTTCTTGGATTATTTCAAAGCATCAATTTGCATTTGAGTCAGATCTTCAATGCCTTGTTGTGCAAGATCTAGTAAGGCATTTAATTCGTCGCGGGAGAAAGCGGCCCCTTCAGCGGTACCTTGTAATTCAATCATGCCGCCCTTGCCAGTCATGACGACATTCATATCGGTATCACAAGAAGAGTCCTCTGGGTAATCCAAATCCAAGACGGGAACGCCTTGATAAATACCCACAGAGATTGCAGCAACGCTATCAATGATGGGGTCCTTAGTAAGCGACCCATCTTTAAGTAATTGGTTGACTGCATCACGCGCTGCTACATAAGCGCCGGTAATGGCTGCAGTACGGGTACCGCCATCAGCTTGCAAAACATCGCAATCTAAATGAATCGTGCGCTCACCCAAAGTCTTGAGATTAAATACGCTACGTAGAGCGCGTCCAATCAGCCTTTGGATTTCTTGTGTACGACCACTTTGCTTGCCACGGGCTGCTTCGCGATCGCTACGGGTGTGAGTAGAGCGGGGGAGCATGCCGTATTCAGCGGTAACCCAACCTTCGCCAGAACCTTTTTTATGTGGTGGCACCTTTTCTAAGATGCTGGCAGTACACAAAACTTTGGTATCACCAAAAGCAATCAATACAGAACCTTCAGCATGTTTAGTAAAGGCGCGGGCAATCGTCACGGGGCGTAATTGCTTGGGATTGCGGCCACTAGGGCGATTTACATTAGAGGTACTCATGGGGTTGTTCCTAGGGGTTGGGCTTTAATCGATAAAGAATCTACAATGTCCATATGATATCGAGCATGACTGGTTATGGCAGCGCTTCTCGCCAAGTGTCCCTAGGGGCTGGTGTAGTTGCTGATCTGCAAGTGGAATGTCGGGCTGTAAATAGCCGCTTTCTGGATTTGGGATTTCGTCTTCCGGACGAATGTCGCGGGGCTGAGCCTGCTTTACGAGAAATGGCGACACAAAGCCTTTCTCGCGGAAAGGTAGAGTTTCGGGCTGCCTGGCGGGTAAATTCAGGAGCTGCCACTGGAAAATCTAATCCGCATTCCTTAGGGGCTCTTAATAAAGACCGTTTAGATGCGCTTTACACACTTCAGGAAAAAGCCCAGGAAGCCTTCCCGAAGGCTGAAGAATTGCGAATCGCCGATATTTTGAAGTGGCCTGGCATTGTTTCAGAACCACGCGGTGAAGAAGAGGGCTGGATCATGGCAGCGGTTGAAGCTGGCCGTGCTGCTCTAGCGGCTTTATTGGAGAGTCGTCATGCTGAAGGCAAGGCTTTAACCACGGTTTTGACAACGATTACCAGCAAAATGCGCGAAATCGTCAATGTCATCGAGCCCAAAGTTCCTGAATATGTCACCCAGTACCAAGAGAAACTCACTGAACGCCTAGCTGAAGCTTTACAGGCCCAAGAGCAGTCTAAGGGTGGCGCAGAATTAATGGAGCGCATTCGCCAAGAAGTGGTGCTCTATGCTGTTCGAATTGATATTGCCGAAGAGTTTGCTCGTCTCAAGACCCATTTACAGGTAGTCAATACCGCTTTGGCGGGTAAGGGCCCTGTTGGTAAGCGTTTGGATTTCTTAATGCAAGAACTCAATCGAGAGGCCAATACCTTAAGCTCCAAGTCGGTTTCAGAGGAGTGCACTCAAGCGGCTTTAGAGTTAAAGCTGTTAATTGAGCAAATGCGCGAACAAGTGCAGAATTTAGAGTAATTTTTTATTTCACAATGACCAGTCCAAATCTTTCTCCAGCCTATCAAGGCAGCATGCTCATGATTGTCGCGCCATCGGGTGCAGGTAAATCCTCCTTAGTGCATGCTTTATTGGAAGGTGATGCCGGGTTGAGGCTTTCCCTTTCCACTACGACCCGTGCCCCAAGACCAG
>CAIYZI010000308.1 GCA_903930665.1 uncultured beta proteobacterium | reverse complement strand
TCATTAACGAAGATCGCGTTGCAGCTGGAATGGGCTTTGGCAAGCACGGTCATCGTAATATGGAAATCATCAGCTACGTCCTTTCTGGCGAACTAGCTCATGAAGACAGCATGGGAAATGTCAAAGGTATCCCTCCGGGGGATGTGCAGCGTATGAGCGCCGGGACCGGGGTTACTCATAGCGAATTTAATCATGCCAAAGATCAAACTACTCACTTTTTACAAATCTGGATTGAGCCTAATGCCCTAGAGGTTTCCCCAGACTATGAACAGAAGACCATTCCTCCAACAGAAAAAGACGGAAAGCTCACTTTGGTAGCCTCCCCTACAGGCGCTGATCATTGCGTCAAAATTCATGCAGATGCCAAAATGTATGTAGGAATATTCAATGAGGCTCAGACCGCAACAATGGCTCTTGACCCAAAACGTAAAGCCTATGTGCATCTGATCCGCGGCGCTTTAAACGTCAATGGCATAGCCCTCACTAGTGGAGATGCCCTTCTTATCGAGAATGAGTCTGAAATAACCCTCAAACAGGGAGAAGACGCGGAAGTATTGGTCTTTGATTTAGCCCCTTAAAGCTCGCATCTCGATGCAGCCCCTCCAGCCACCTGAGGACTGTAGAATGGCTTTTATACGGAACTCAAATAGGATTTACCCAAGCTTATGAAATTTAGGGACTATTACGAAACGCTAGGTGTTGCACGAGGTGCTACGGAAGCCGAAATTAAAACGGCTTACCGTAAGCTGGCACGCAAATACCATCCGGATGTCAATAAAGAAGCTGGCGCTGAGGAGCAATTTAAAGAAATTGGTGAGGCGTATGCTGTTTTAAAAGATACAGAAAAACGCGCTGCTTACGATCGCATGGGTGCCAACTGGAAGAATGGTCAAGACTTCCAACCTCCCCCCAATTGGAATGAAGGTTTTGAATTCTCAGACGGTGGTTATGGCGGCGGCAACGGCGCTGGCTATGGCGGCTTCGAAGGTGATCAAAGTGAATTTTTTGAATCCCTCTTTGGTAGAGGCAGACATCGTGCAGGTGGGCGTAGCGCTGGTCGCCAAGGAATGCATTTCAAAGGGCAAGATCACCGCGCCAAGATTTTGATTGATTTGGCTGATGCCTACAACGGAGCTAAACGCACGATCTCCCTGCACATGCCTGCACAAGACGCGAGCGGCCATGTGACGACCCAGGAACGCAAACTCGATGTCAGCATTCCAAAAGGAATTAAAGCCGGTCAAAGCTTACGCTTAAGCGGTCAAGGTGGCCCTGGCGTTGGTGAAGGTGGTGCAGGCGATTTGTATTTAGAAGTCGATTTCCACCCACATAGTTTTTATCGCGTCGATGGTAAAGATGTCTACCTTGATTTACCGCTTGCTCCTTGGGAAGCAGCACTGGGCACTACAGTTAATGTGCCTACCCCATCAGGATCGACGCTGGAATTAAAGATTCCAGCTGGAACTGCAGCCGGACGTAAGATGCGCCTCAAGGAAAAAGGCATCCCTAGCAAAGAGCCAGGTGACCTATACGTAGTGCCTACCATCGTTATGCCAAGCGCCGATACCGATGCGCAAAAAGAAGCCTATCAAAATCTTGAAAAGGCGTTTGATTTCAATCCTAGAGCTCACTTGAAGGGATGATCGCGATGACACAAGAACACATCACTTGGATTGAGGGCGCAGTTGTAGAAAACGAAGTGCATCTCACTATTGTTGAGTTATCACATGCTGCGCGCACCCCAGAAGATTTGATTATGGAGTGGGTATCCGAAGGCATTCTCAGTCCAGCGGGTGCTACCCCTCATGACTGGCGTTTTAGCGGTGACTCTCTCAAAACTGCCAGAACCGCGGCGCACCTAGCTCATGACTTAGAGCTCAACACACCAGGCGTTGCCTTAGCCTTAAATTTACTTGAAGAAATTACGCAATTGCGCAGTCGACTTCAGCGAGAGAACTTAGGCTAAATCACTTTGAACGCTCCACTACTCAAAAAAAGTACCAAACAATCCAGCGATATCAGCCTGTTTTCAGCAACCGCCTTAGGCATTGGCGGCATGATGGGCGCTGGACTCTACTCCTTGCTTGGCCTAGCAAGTTCTCATGCAGGAATGCATATCCCGCTCGCCTTTTTGATTGGTGCCATTGCCGCTTCGTTTTCTGTTTACTCCTATGCCAAGTTAGGCTCTGCCTATCCTAGCAGCGGAGGTGCGGCAACTTTTACCGTCATGAGTTTTGGCCCGGGAGTGATTTCTGGTGGCCTCAATATTTTTCAATATGTCGCTTACTTAATTGCTGCTGCTTTGTATGCGGCAGGTTTTGTGGAATACACCAATACTTTATTTGGCGGAAATCTTTCCCCGGTAACTCTCAATCTGATTACTGTCGCCATTATTGTCATTTGTGCCTTTATTAACCTATTGGGAGCAAGCCTGGTTGGAAGAGCTGAGGCATTCGCTATTGGATTGGTGGTGATCAGTTTGCTAGTCTTTTCTGCAATGGGTATCCATCAAGGGGACTTCAAAGGCTTTTCTATGGGCGAGGGTTCACTTGAGGGCATTTTGGTTGCTGCTGGTCTTTTGTATATTAACTTCCAGGGCTTTGGGGTAGTTACTAACTCCTCTTCGGCCATGAAGCAGCCTCAAAAAGAATTGCCAGTTGCGATGTTCTCTGCACTGATACTCGTCACCATTGCATATTTGGCAGTCAGTTTCGCCGTAGTTCTATTGATGCCGCTAGAGTCGATTCAAGCGCATAGTGGACATGTACTCGCTGTTGCTGCGCAGATGGTCGCTGGTAAGGCTGGATTTATTGCGATCAGCATCTCCGCCCTCTTGGCCTGCGCTGCCGCTGTCAATGCCACAATTTTTGCCGCATCAAATATTGCTGCTGACGTTGCCAACAAAAAGGAGGTTTCAGAAATGCTGGGTAGTCGAGTTCTGAAAAATAAACTTCATGCTCTCACCATCTCTTGCATCGGCGTCATCCTTTTGGCCTTGATCTTTCCTCTGAATGAAGTCGGGCAGATGGCTAGCTTGGCATTTCTGTTGGTTTATGCGGCTATTACCTACGGGCATATTCGGGTACATAAAACGACTGGGGCAAATCCCAAAATTTTATGGTGTGCGATTGTTATCAACTTAAGCTTGTTTACCGCACTCTTTTTGAACACAATAAAAACGGCGCCCTCAAGCGCCATTTCATTGATCATTGCCTTGTTTGCTTCTTTTGGTATTGAAACTCTCTACCGTCTTAAGAAACAAGCAACAATGAACAAACCCAAAGACTAGAGCCTAGGACCCAGAACGCTCCAATAAGAATTCCCAGCGTTGGAGCTTTTTGTCTAAGTCCGCAGTAATCTCAGATAAGCGAGCTTGCATACTGGCAGCAAGTTCCGGCTCATTTTTGTAGAGATCCGGGTTACTCATGCTAATACCAATTTCTGCTTGCTCCGTTTCGAGGGTCTCGATTTGCAAAGGCAAAGCTTCTAACTCTGAACGCTCTTTACCGTTGAGCTTTTGCACTCCACTCTTGGCAGGAGTAGCTTTGAGCTCAGCCTTTGGCTCCGCCTTAGGCGCAGTCTTTTCTGAAGTCTTGGCACTCTGATCAGATTTACCGCCACCATTAGCGTTGGCACTAGCAGCACGAATTTTGTCTGAACGGGCTTTTTGGATTTTCCAATCCTCATAGCCACCTTCATATTCGCGCCAGAAGCCATCACCTTCATTAGCAATAATGCTAGTGACTACGTTATCTAAGAAATAACGATCATGACTGACTAAAAATACTGTGCCTTTGTATTCTTGAAGCAATTGCTCCAGCAAATCTAAAGTATCAATATCTAAGTCATTGGTTGGCTCATCTAACACCAAGACGTTAGCTGGCCTTGCAAACAAACGGGCCAACAACAAGCGATTACGCTCGCCACCAGATAAAGTGCTGACTGGTGAGTTTGTTCTCTCAGGCGCAAATAAGAAATCACTTAAATAACTTTTAACGTGTTTCTTATTGCCATTGATTTCAATCCATTCGCTACCTGGGCTGATGTAGTCCTCAAGAGAGGCATTGAGATCAAGACCTTCACGCATCTGGTCAAAATACGCTACCTCAATTCGAGTACCCATTGTTGCGGTACCTGAATCAGGGGCAATCGTTCCGAGAATCAGTTTGAGTAAAGTGGTTTTTCCTGCGCCATTGGGGCCAAGCAATCCCACTTTATCCCCACGCAAAATAGTCGCTGTGAAATCCTGAACAATCGGACGATCGTATGATTTGGACACATTTTGCAAATCCGCAACAATCTTGCCGCTACGATCTCCTGCGGATACAGCCAATTTCACTTGCCCAACAGCGTCACGTCTTTGTGAGCGGCTGGCGCGAAGATTTTCTAAACGAGCAATACGAGCAACACTTCGTGTGCGTCTAGCCTCAACACCTTTGCGGATCCAGACCTCTTCTTGAGCCAGTAACTTATCGGCCCGTGCATTAGCCAAAGATTCAGAATTCATTTCCTGATCTTTTAATACTTCGTAAGCAGTGAAGTTACCTGGATAGGTGCGCAAGATACCGCGATCTAACTCAACAATTTGTGTACAAACGTTATCCAAGAAGGCCCGATCATGGGTAATCAGAATGACAGAACCCTTGTACTCTTTGAGTAATTCTTCCAACCAAGAAATGGAGTCTAAGTCCAAATGGTTGGTAGGCTCATCTAGCAATAGAACATCTGGCATTTCAACCAAAGCGCGTGCCAAGGCAACCCGCTTCTTAGTACCGCCAGATAAGGTGTTAATTTTGACATCGGGCTCTAGATGGAGGCGATCGAGTGTTTCATAAACACGTTGTTCCCAGTTCCAGCCACTTAAAGCTTCTAATTGCGACTGGACCTCATCCAAGCGATTGTGAGAAGCATCATCCCATTCACCTACACTCAGAGCCTCATATTCTTCACGCAAAGCCTTAGCTTGGGCTACGCCCTTAGAAACAGCATCAAAAACCGTTTCTTCCGCTTCAAATATTGGCTCTTGCGGAACATAGGCAATACGCAGACCTTGCTGGTATTGCAATAACCCGTCATCGAGTTTTTCTAAGCCAGCCAAAATCTTTAGTAAAGAAGATTTGCCAGTGCCATTACGGCCAATTAAGCCAACACGCTCCCCAGATTCGAGAGAAAAAGCGGTGTTTGCGAGGAGGTCAACGTGGCCAAAAGCCAGTTTTGCATCAGTGAGTACGATTAAAGCCATGGAGACATTATCGTCGCTTAAATAAAAGACGTCAGAATTCACGTCAGAACGGCGTTCAGAAGTAGAATTTCCCAAGGAACTAGACGCTGATGACTTGTAAATTAACCCCCACCGCTCCTCGCCTCATTCTATTTGCGGGACATGCTGGCACAGGGAAGTCCACTTTAGCAAAAAGGGCTCTCCCCTTAATTGTTGAAAAACCGGGGAAGACTTTTTCTTTCTAGACAAAGATACGGCTTATGGCGCTTTTAGCGCCCAGATGATGAAGCTCACTACAAATAACCCTAATGACCGAGATAGCCCTTATTACCTCGAAAATATCCGTGATTGGGAATATTCAGGACTCATCGATATCGCTCGTGAAAACTTACAAATTGGGGTAAATGTCATTTTGGTTGGTCCTTTCTCAAAGGAAATCGCTAGTGGCAAGATGTTTAACCCCCAAGCTTTGGGCATTCCCCATGAAACCAGTATTCGGATAGCCTGGATTGACCTAGAACTAGAAGAAGCGAGGCGCCGCATGGAAAAGCGCGCTGACCCTAGAGATGAGTGGAAGCTTCAACATTGGGAGCAGTATGCCAAGCGCAGAACAGCACTCCCTAAGCACCCAACAATTCAAGGCTTTGATAATTTGAGCTTTGATGAAGATCAGTTTGGAAAACTGATCGATCATCTAGTCTCTTAATTCTTTATTCGTCAGAGTCTAAAGAACCTTGGAATACGTTCCGCGTGCCTGGGTTTCTCGAAGATGACGATCAAAGGTCATGGCTACCCGTCTTGCCAGTAATCGACCTTTTATGGGAACAATCATTGTCTTGCCATCCCATTGGAGAAGCCCCGCCTCTTCTAGACCCTTAAGCTCTTCCAATTCAACTTTGAAGTAATCCTCAAAGGTAATACCGTGAGCCTTGGCAAAAGTCTCTGTATGTAAAGCAAATTGACACATCAACTCACCAATCAACTCACGACGCAAGAGATCGTCTTTATCGAGATGCATACCCCTCAATACCGGTAAATGCGCACTATCAATCGATGCATAGTACTTATCTAGAGTTCTCACGTTTTGCGAATAACAATCATCCACCTTGCCTATTGAAGAAATCCCAAAGGCCAAAAGATCACATTCAGCCTGAGTTGAGTAACCCTGGAAGTTGCGATGAAGCTTGCCTTCCTTTTGAGCAATCGCTAACTCATCGTCAGGTTTGGCAAAGTGATCCATCCCAATAAAGACATATCCAGCCTGGCCAAGACGCTCAATCGTATTGGAAAGAATATTTAATTTATCTGCAGCCGGCGGTAAATCTGCCTCAGAAATTCTGCGTTGAGGCTTAAAGATATGTGGAAGATGGGCATAGTTATAAACCGATAAACGGTCTGGGCTCATTTCTAAAACAGCATCTACAGTTTCCTTAAAGGTCTCTGGAGTTTGTTTTGGCAGTCCATAAATTAAGTCTACGCTGCGCGACTTAAAGCCATACTTGCGCGACCAATCCATCACAGCGCGGGTTTCTTCGATTGTCTGAACTCGGTGCACCGCTTGCTGGACCTCCAAGTTAAAGTCCTGGACGCCTAAGCTGATGCGATTAAAGCCAAGTTCGGCCAACAGTGCAATATCTGCTTCAGTCACCCTACGTGGATCAATCTCAATAGAGTATTCACCACCGGGTAAGAGTTCAAAATGCTCACGGGTGTGATGCATCAACTCTGTCATCTCATCATGCGATAAAAAAGTTGGCGTGCCGCCGCCCCAATGCAGCTGGGTTATGGGGATTTTTTTCTGCGCACCCATAGCGGCGCAAACCATCGCCATCTCCTTGGCCAGGTACTTAATATACTTAGCGCTACGCCCATGATCCTTGGTGATGATTTTGTTACAACCACAGTAGTAACAAATATTTGGACAAAACGGCAAATGAAAGTACAAGGACAAAGGGTCGCTAGTTTTAGAGACTCGATCTAAGGCGCCCAGGTAATCTGCCTCAACAAATTGATTGTGAAATCGGTCTGCACTGGGATAAGAGGTATAGCGTGGCCCATTGATATCAAATTTTTGCAATAACTCCGGATGAAATAAAACTTCTTTTTCATCATGAGAGACACCATTAGTTACCGTAGAAACGGCAACGTTAATCATGGGATTGATGAAAGAGATCATGTGGGGAGCGAGAAATCTTATGGAGTTTTATGTAATTTTATGTAGGCAGGTAATCCAGGGCGACTGCTTCTGCCACTTTAATCCCATCAACCCCAGCAGACAAGATGCCGCCCGCATAACCCGCGCCCTCACCAGCAGGGTATAGACCTTTAATATTCAAACTCTGAAAATTCGTACCCCGGGTAATTCGTAACGGAGAGGAAGTTCTTGTTTCCACACCAGTAAGAACAGCATCTTTCATCGAAAAGCCTTTAATTTGCTTTTCAAAAGCGGGAATCGCCTCTCTAATCGCTTCAATTGCATAAGCTGGCAAGCTTTCAGCTAAGTCTGTTAAGTGCACGCCAGGTTTGTAAGAAGGGGTAACAGTGCCCAGTTTTGTGGAAGGTTTGCCTTCTAAAAAATCTCCGACCAATTGTCCTGGAGCTTCATAAGTTGAACCACCTAACTCATAGGCCTTAGACTCAATCATTCTTTGAAACTCAATACCAGCAAGCGGTCCACCTGGAAAATCTTCAGGAGTAATCCCCACAACAATTCCCGCATTCGCATTGCGCTCGTTACGAGAGTATTGACTCATGCCATTGGTCACAACACGGTTAGGCTCGGAAGTAGCTGCAACCACTGTGCCGCCTGGACACATGCAAAAACTGTAAACAGAGCGGCCATTTTTGGCGTGATACACCAGCTTATAGTCAGCGGCACCAATCAAAGGATTGCCGGCATGAGGACCTAAACGCGCCCTATCAATCAATGATTGAGGATGCTCGATGCGAAAGCCTACTGAGAAGGGTTTGGCCTCCATAAAAACACCGGCTTCATGCAAAGCGATAAAAGTATCGCGAGCGCTATGGCCCAATGCAAGAACCACATGGTTAGCGGGCAAATCTTCATGACCTTCAATTTTGACGCCTTGAATTTGATCATTTTCAATGTTAAATCCAATGACTTTTTGGGAAAAACGAATTTCCCCGCCTAAATCAATAATCTCTTGGCGCATCTTTTCGACCACGCCCACTAAGCGAAAGGTCCCAATATGCGGTTTGGCCACATACAGAATTTCTTCAGGGGCGCCAGCTTTAACAAATTCATCAAGCACCTTGCGACCATAAAACTTGGGGTCTTTAATTTGGCTATAAAGCTTGCCATCCGAGAAGGTTCCAGCACCACCCTCACCAAACTGAACATTAGATTCTGGATTGAGGACATTTTTACGCCACAAACCCCAGGTATCTTGAGTACGCTCACGAACCCGCTTGCCTCTTTCCAGAACAATTGGCTTAAAGCCCATTTGCGCCAACAAAAGAGCCGCAAAAATGCCGCAAGGCCCAAAGCCAACCACTACAGGCCGCAAAAACTCTGATGCTAGGTTGATTGGCGCTTTAGCAAGAAAGTGATAACTGGTATCCGGAGAGAGCTTAATGTGGATGTCGCCAGAAAACTTCTGAAAGATTACTTCCTCATCCTTAACCGAAAGATCTACGGTATAGATAAAAGCTAAGGCAACATTTTTACGAGCATCATAGCTACGCTTAAACACCTTAAATTGAAGAAGGTCAGAAGCGCTAATGTTGAGGCGCTCTAAAATCGCCGCCTCCAAAGCTTCTGGAGGATGGCTAATAGGCAAACGCAGTTCGGTAATCCGGATCATGGGGCTCTACGATACACAGTAATTTGAGGCTATTTTAGAAAATAATACTGGTTCAAGCCTCCTAAATGGCGCCAACACC
>CAIYZI010000307.1 GCA_903930665.1 uncultured beta proteobacterium | reverse complement strand
TGCTGAATGTGATAAGCATCTTCTATGCTGATGTCCAGACCCCTAGAAGTAAGTGGGCTAATCGTTTTTCCAGTTGAGAGCGCATCGTAGAGTTCATCACCCAACTGTTCAATTTGTTTCTGTTCCATTTTGTATTGCTTCCTTATTCTTCAGAGAGAAAATTTGTTAAGAGCTTATTAAATTGCTTAGTACATTCAATCTGCGTCCAATGCCCACAATTACCAAAAATATGTAATTGAGAATCCTTAATTAATCTGTTAAGAAGCAAGGCATTGTCCAGTGGAATAACACGATCTTCTCGACCATGCACGATCAATGTTGGCGTTTTAATGTTTGAGATCTCCGCATGGGTGCTACATAAAGCATCAACCCATCTTTGGCGTGGCGCCGGAAACATCATTTCGTATGATTCTTGATACCCTGGGCGGATGCTTGCTTGGTAGCGGAGTTCTGCTAATTCATCGCTTACCAAGCCTCTATCATGGGCAAAAATATCTAATAGTTTTCGCATGTTTGGCATTGAGGGTTCATAACCCCAAACGGCATCAAGCTCAGGCGTAATTGAAAATGGAACTCCTACACTACCCATTAATACAAGTCGCCTAACGCGAGATGGGTAACGTGTTGCTAAAGCTAATGCAATCGCTCCACCAAATGAATTACCTACAACACTAAATTGTTTAATACCTAGGCTATCCATGATGCCAAGTGCATGGAAAACCCAATAATCTAAGGAGTATTCGGTCTGCGGTGATCGCTCGGTATAACCAAATCCAACCAAATCCGGCGCAATAACACGATGTTCCTTTGCAAGCTCCGGAATAGTGAGCCTCCAATTGGCCCAAGCAGTTACACCAGGACCTGAACCATGAAGCAACAACACTGGGTCTCCTAGCCCAACATCATGAAGATTTGTAACGATGCCCGCTGCATTCACGCTATTGCCGAGCTCAGGCATCGTCATCGCTTTTGTCATTGACTTTTTGCCTTAAAGCTTCACGCAAATATTTTTGAGTTCAGTGTAGAACTCTAAGGAATGGACGCCACCTTCTCGACCAATACCAGACTGTTTGGCGCCCCCGAATGGTGTGCGTAAATCACGCAAGAACCAGCTGTTAACCCAAACTAAACCAACTTCCATCTGTCCGGCAACACGGTGTGCCCGAGTTATATCTTGCGTATAAATTGAGGCCGCTAAACCATACGTTGTGCTGTTGGCACGTTCAATGACTTCATTTTCATTATCAAACGGCATGATTAGCGTGCATGGTCCAAAAACCTCTTCACGAGCAATAGTTGAAGAGTCATCTAATCCTACCCAAATAGTAGGCTCAACCCAAGCGCCCTCATTTAAATCACCAGCCATTTTTGGAATGCCTCCACCAGTAATGACGGTAGCACCCTCTTCAACTGCTTTTTTGTAATAGGACAGGACTTTATTACGATGCTCTTGACTAACCAAAGGGCCCATATTGACATTGGACTCGGATGGGGCGCCAATTTTTAGTTCTTCAGCACCCTTCTTCAATGCAACCACGAAGTTATCAAATAAAGGGCGTTCTACATAAACACGTTCGGTGCCCAAGCAAACTTGACCGCTGTTAGCAAAACACGAACGCAATGTCGATTCAATTGCAATATCTAGATTAGCGTCCGCAAATACAATTGCAGGATTTTTGCCCCCCATCTCTAAAGATACCGGGCGCGATCCTGTGGCAGCGGCTTTCATGATGACCTCACCAGTTCGAGTTTCACCAGTAAATGTAATGGCATTAACTCCTTGATGCGAGGTCAAAAACTCTCCAGCAGAGTTCGGTCCAAAACCATGCACAACGTTGTATACACCTTTAGGTACGCCACAGGCATTCATTACTTCACCCAATAATGTCGCTGTAGATGGCGTTTCTTCTGAAGGCTTAACGACTACGGTATTTCCGCAAGCCAGGGCTGGGCCCACCTTCCATGTCATCAACAAAAGCGGCAAGTTCCATGGACAAACAACCCCAACAACACCAACCGGGCGTCTTACCGCATAGTTCAGTGCACCACGCCCATCTGGGGTAGCCATTTCAAAGAACTCGGTTGGTGCATTTTTAATAACATCAGCAAATATTTTGAAGTTTGCGGCGCCCCTAGGAATATCAAGGTGAGATGCCAAGCTTTCAGGCTTGCCAGTATCCGCACACTCCGCTTTTACAAATTCATCAAAACGGCGAATAATCTCATCTGCAACCTTATTCAGAATATCGGTGCGCTCTACAACTGTCATTTTTCCCCAAGGCCCTTTTAAGGCTGCACGAGCGGCCTCAACGGCAGCATTAACCTCACCTTGTCCTGCTTCATGAACCATGCCGATCAAGCTATTGTTAACCGGAGTGCGTTTTTCAAACTGTTTTTTTGTAGTGACGAACTCGCCATTAATAAAGTTCAGAATTTGTTTCATTTTTTCTCCAAGCCCCTCAACGACCGGGGTATATCAACCCAACCCAAGTACAGCCAATCCCGCAATTGCGCACACTTCGTCCTGATCTTCTGAGGCGCCTGACACTCCAATACCACCAATCCAAGTTTCCTGATCTTTCAAGAAAATAGGTATTCCGCCACCAAATACAATTAGCCGCGGTTGACTTGAGAATCCCAACTTCATTCCCTCATCATGCCCAACTAAGGACATCCAGTTTTTTGTTGAAAATCCAAAACTTGATGCGGTATAAGCCTTGTCAATTGCAATTTGTATCGAATGTAAAAAAGCACCTGGCATTCTCAGAAAAGACATCAGATTGCCGCCACGATCCACGACGGCAACATTAATTTTCAGGCCTTGTGAGGCGGCATATTGAACAGCAGCATCTACCACCTTTGCTGCCGCCTCACAAGAAATTCCCGGCACGTCCTCCCTTATACTCATTAAGACACTACGCTTAGGAAGGCCTCATTTAACTTGCGATCGTGGTAGAACACTGCAGCCCCAACTTCATCCATCGTCCATTTAATAGGCTCCCAATCCGGATAACCATAATTACCCCCGGAGAATGTTTCAAAGCGGTTTCCAGAAGGGTCAAATGCATAGATCGTCGTGCCACGAGTTACACCATGGCGCGTTGGCCCAATATCAATAGAAACACGGCTGACAGACATGATGTCAGCAGCACGCAGGACTTTTTCCCAGCTATCAAGTAGGAAAGAAATGTGATGCAATTTGCCTGGTTCTGGATGACGAACAAAAGCAATATCGTGCGCTTTTGTTGAAGTAGAAAGCCAGATTGCTAGATCGTTGCCCGGTTCGATTTCAATATGCTCAACAAGGAAGAAACCCAAAACCTCTTCAAAAAGCTTTTGAACTTTTTCAATGTCTGGTCCGTATAATAAGCAATGATCAAGGCGTAATGGTGCAATGCCCTTATCCTGCTGTGGTGACCAAGCCTCAGGATTTAAAAGTTGATGCGGAGCAAAAATTTTCGCTTTTTCCGCATACAACTCGATTTGGTGTCCGCTGGCAATCTCAAAACGAATACGCTCACCAGTTTCCAGTAATTCACCAGCGGGTATTTTTTCAGTTTTAACGCCATAAGCGCGCAAATCAGAATCTAACTTTTTAAGCGTTTCTGCATTGGCAACTTTAAAAGCAAAAAAATCAATTCCAGCCCTATCCGCTTTTCGCAAAATAAGACTATGGTGATCGCGTTCATCCCAAGCGCGCAAGTAAACACGTCCTTGTTTATCTGTGCCCGCCTCAATTAAACCCAATACATCACGATAGTGATGTATTGCCTCATCCATATCCATTACACGAATTTGCGCATGTCCGGGGCGCAATACACCTGTCATAGCCATAAAAATCTCCTTTTAATCACCGTAAAACTCTCATTTAAGAAATACGGCAATTCCTAGTTTTCTCTTTTTTATCAATCCTTAAAGAAACTAATCTCTTTAAGATTTGTTAAATATAACAATAATATTCTTTAATCTCGATGTCAACTATATTTCTCGATATTTTATAAATATTTTGTTTAAATTGAAAATCATGTAGAATTGCCGCTATGTACACTCCATAAAATTTGTGTAATGCCAAAAATAAAACTCATAAAAAACAAGATGTTAGAATCGTCAACCACTAATTCGGAGCCAAAAACTCTGGTAGAAATGGCGTATCGTAAATTGAGACGAGACATTATTGAAGGTCATCTATCACCCGGGGAGAAACTGCGGGTTGAACATCTGAAAGAGGGTTATGGGGTAGGTGCCGGCACACTAAGAGAGGCTCTCTCTTTATTAATGTCAGATGCCCTAGTAGTAAGCGAAGGCCAACGCGGATTTTGTGTAGCCCCAGTCTCAATTGAGGACTTTGCAGACATAACAAAAGCCAGAGTAATGCTTGAGTGCGAGGCATTGAGGCAGTCGATAACCCTCGGAGATGAAGCTTGGGAAGCTGATTTATTGGCAGCATTTCATCGCCTTTCTAAGGCAGAAGAAAAATTGGTTGATGAAGGCGGACGAGAAGAGTGGGAAGAAAGAAATCGCATTTTTCATGAAGTCTTAATTGCAGCCTGTCCGTCGCGCTGGATAAAACATTTCTTGGCAATCCTCTACCATCAAGCGGAACGCTATCGCCGTATTGCGCTTTACCATCAGCCTATTCCTAGAGATGTTCATAGCGAGCATGAGGACTTATTAAAAGCAACCATGGATCGAAATGTGAATCTGGCGACTGCGATATTAGCTGAGCACATTGAATTAACTTTTCAGGCTTTTAGTAAATTAGTAAAAGAGGTTTAGCGCAAGTTCAATTGGCAGCGCCAGCATTGGAATCGGTAGGCCCACCTTTTTTTGCACACACTGTCTTTTGCATTTTTCCGATAACGCAAAGATGAACATCGCTCAGCGGCTTTACACGGCAGGCGAGCACGGTTCCTTGCTCTTCTTCAAATTCGGAAATATGATCCCGACTCATGACGCGCTTCGCAATATCGCCTTGCGAGACCTTGATTTTGCAGACACCACATCCGCCGCCTCGGCACCCAACTGGAATGCCTTTTTTTCCCAAACGCTCCATCCCTGAGAGCAGCGACTCTGCACTAGAACAACGGTATTTTTCACCAGTTTCTTCAATCAAGACCTCGTAGTAGCTCATGATGTATTGTGTAAAGAATTAAATATTCTTAAATAAAGGACTTCTTACCTGTTGTGCATCTGCAGCTGAGAAGAACTTTTCAGTGTAAATATCACGCTCAAACAAACGACCTTGCATTAATGTGGCAATGCAGGCCTCAATCATTACCGGTGGTCCACATAAATACGCCTTCATATCTCTAAAGTCGTTATTAAAATGTGACCTAGCTGCATCGTGCACAAAACCTTTAAAGCCCTCCCATGGCAACTCTTTTGCCTCGTCCGACAATGCAGGAACATATGTGAAATTGGGGTACTTATGAGCTAACTCTAAAAATTCGTTGTGATAGTAAAGCTCTGATAAGTTTCTAGCACCGTATACCAAAGTTATCGGGTGATATGAACCTTCATTCAGTAAATCATGAATCATTGAGCGCGGGCTCGATAGCCCAGATCCCCCAGCCATAAACAGCGAAGGTTTTGATGCAGATTTTCGTACGAAGAATCTACCGTAGGGTCCAGCTAATTTTATTTTTTCACCTACTTGTAATTGCTGATGTATCCAGGTGGTAGCTTTTCCGCCAGGCACCATACGGATATTTAATTCAAGTTTTTTGATGCTTTGATTGTCTTGTGGTGGATTGGCTATCGAAAAGGCGCGGGATTGCTCACCGTCCGGAAGGAACAGGTTGATGTATTGCCCAGCTTGAAAACGCATTTCATGATCAAGATCAAGGTGAATCGCCTTGATAGTAGGGGTCAAGTCAATAATCTGCGTCACAGTCCCAATAAAATCTTGTACCGGTAAAAATAATGCATCAGGATCTTCATCTATTTCAGCTTCAATAACCAAATCGGAGTTTGGAATCGCGCAACAGGCTAAGCACTTACCTTCTTCGCGCTCATAATCCATTAATGCAAAGTTTGATGCTTCCCCGTGATCAATTTCACCATCGACAACTTGTACTTTACAAGTGGCACATAGGCCATGACAACAAGCATGGGGCAAATATATTCCAGCACGCAAGCTAGCATCTAGGATAGATTGCCCTTCCTCAATAGCGATGGTTTGCCCAAGGGGCTCAATGGTAAGTTGATAGCTCATATTTACGTAATAAAGATAAAGGTTAGGATGCACAACCCTTAATACCATTGAGGCCAGGGGTCTTAAATCTCAAGCTATCCTTATGCTTAAGACCGTTTTCAGCCAAACTCTTGCTAAAGTCAGGCTTAAATAGTTTGCCGGACTTGAGCCAAGTCACGGTATCCCAATCAATTTTTGCGTAATCTGGGTGATAACCAAAACAGCCTGGGTTATTCAGGATTTTTGGTATTTCTCCGAACGGAAGAGTTGGGGGAAATGGAAATGCTAGGGGCGCACAAAACAATAAGTGTTGGTCCCAACCAATAAACAACATTTGGTTTCCATGAAATTTATCAACAGTATCCTTTGCGGGAATATCATATTCTCCGAGGGCAATAACTGGCATTTTTATCTCCTTAATTGATCTAATTAATTCTTGGTAGAAAGATTTCGCCAAGCTTCAAAGTTCTTCTCATCTTCTGAACCCTTGAAATCAAAGTTATCTCTGCCAATATTCATGCCATAAAACTTCAAAACTTCAATTAGTGGATCAAAGTCAGCTGCAGTTGGGTCCGCCTCAGGCGTGAAACAATTGCCTTGATAAATCTGTTGCACTGGCAACCAAGCTTGTACATATTTTTCAGGTTCGTCATCAAAAATATCCTTACAACCATCTGAGCAGAAGTGATACTTATCACCCTTAAAATCCGACTCTCTATAACACGTTTGAGTAGGGTCGCCTGGCTCTGTGTAAATCATTGGGGTCTGACATACCTGGCAAAGCTGTGGCAATGTTTTGTTGTAGAAACGATTACCCTTTGCCTCCTCATCACGCCAGTATTCAAGACGCGGACGGTAGTACTTATCAAAAGTATTGGGATATTTCTCAGACAACCAATCCATCTCCTCATCACTTGGAATCCAAGCGTGAAAATTACAAGCAGCGGCATATTGATAGAAAGTAGCCCATGTCTGATGAGATAAATGCTCCTTATCAATCTCCATTTGCGCTGTATATTTAGGAAGACGAATGCCGTAACGTTCTAAATCCTTGAATAAAGAGCCGCCATTTTCTTCAAAGTAAATCTCCCAAGCCTCTTTCCAGCTCATTACACGCTTAGGAAGCATGTAATCCATCATCATTGAAACGAGTGATAAAACGCGATATCCACGCCATGTCCATTTATCAATCCATTTTTGAACGATAGGTACATTGGCAGGGTCCTGTTCGAGCATGAATTTAATACACTCCAAGCCTAAAGTCATATGACGCGCTTCATCAGATTGTGCTGAGAAGCCAAACGTCATCGCACCCATATCGCCGTTATAAGCCGCACCCGAAACAAATGGAACAAAGAGTAAATTGGTCAGCACATATTCAAATGAGAATCCAATAGCAATCATGAATTCAAATGGGCCGGCCGAGAATGCATCCTCGAAGAATGATTTTGGTACTGAGAGGTACCAAACGCGATCACGCATATGATGCCAATTGTGCATACCGTTGTAATACTTGTTGTAGTTACTCATAGAATGAATTTGCGTCTGTGAGTGACGGACTTCATCCAACGCCTGCATTAAACAGGCAACACGAGGCCCTACTCCGCGGAATTGGCGCCCAACATGCGTAAATCCACGTGAAGCAGTGTATTCAAGGGGGGAAATACCACATAAAAAGAGCTTGATACAGTTGATATAGCGAGCATCCGTGATGCCTAAATGTCCGTTATTTTGGTTAAACGCATCAATGATTGCATAAAGTTTGCGTTCTTTTTCAGCTTGATACTTCCAATACGCATCCATCGTCATGCGGAATGGATCTTCCCATTTATCCCAGTCATGAATTTTGATACCTTCAAATTTATCGTATGGGAATACTTTGTCCATTGGTTGATACGTGGTATCCCAACCAAGACCTCTAGTCATCGCTGCATAGCGGTCTTTTAAGCCCAATTTTTTGCTAACTTTTACATCCATTTTTATCTCCTAAATCCAATCAAATTGCACAAAGTGCAACAGAAGGTATTGATAATTAATTTGGCCAGCTCAATCTAAACTCATCATCGGTTTCATCAACATAGCCAGATAAAGTAATTAGATGCAGTTGCATTTCTTGAAGATCAAACTTTCGACCAATTTTCTCTTCGATAGTGCTGCTCTTAATGACCATTGAGTTAGGCACATCAATCTTCACCATTCCAGGCTGGTAATTAACAATAGCGCCTGGATTGTCATCAATAATTGCCTCAACAATGCAACGACTCTCATCGTTTTGTTGAAATGCAATAAATACATTAGACATATTTAATCCTTATCTTTTTACGCCGAG
>CAIYZI010000306.1 GCA_903930665.1 uncultured beta proteobacterium | reverse complement strand
TTCCATCACTAAGTATGCGAACGCTTTGTAAGAAATTATGCAAAATCACGGGCTTGAAAACATTTAATTCAAAATTGCCCGCAGCAGAACTCATTCCAATCGTGACATCGTTTCCCATCACTTGATAACAAATCATGGCGATGGCCTCACACTGGGTTGGATTAACCTTTCCAGGCATGATCGAGCTACCAGGCTCATTAGCGGGTAAGCTCAACTCGCCCAAGCCGGATCTCGGCCCCGATGCCATCCATCTAATATCTGTTGAGATTTTCATCAATGCTGCAGCCAAGGACTTTAGCGTACCGTGCATTAAAGTAAGAGGTTCATGCCCAGCTAACGCAGCAAATTTATTGGCCGCTGCAACAAAGGCGATGCCAGTAGCTTTTCTCAACTCAGCCGCTACCAGATCCCCAAACTTAGGGTGGGTATTCATACCAGTCCCTACTGCGGTTCCCCCAATGGCTAGCTCATATAAAAATGGCATCATTCTCTCAATGGCATCAAGCGACATTCTCAGTTGCGCCACATAACCTGAAAACTCCTGACCAAGTGTGAGCGGCACCGCATCTTGTAAATGCGTTCTTCCCACTTTGATGATTTTTGAAAATTGAATACTTTTTTCATCCAGGCTTTGAATCAACTGCTTTAAGGCGGGCAATAAATGTGCCGTCAGCTCAATTGCTGCGGCAACATGCATAGCAGTCGGAATGACATCATTAGAGGACTGCCCTAGATTGACGTCATCATTGGGGTGTATGTCATGATTTTTTCCGAGAGAACCACCGAGCATTTGTATTGCTCGATTAGCAATGACCTCATTCATATTCATATTGGTTTGAGTACCAGAACCCGTCTGCCAAACGGATAGCGGAAATTCCTTGGAATGCTTTCCATCCAATACTTCATCTATGGCACTTAAAATCGCATCTTGCTTTTGTTTAGCCAACAAGCCGAGCTCACCATTTGCAAAAGCACAGGCATGTTTCACTTTGGCTAAGGAGTTAATAAACTCAGCCGGCATCTTTTCGGTGGATATATTGAACTGAAGCAATGAGCGCTGCGTTTGAGCACCCCACAAGTTTTCATCAGAAACTTCGATCGGCCCTAAACTGTCCCGTTCTATTCTTTTTTTCATATTAGAACCATCTTATACCTAGTAAATTGAGGTGCAAGCCCAGTTTTATGTCATCTCATACAAGTAGCAATAACATAGAAAAGTTGTACAAAAAAGGCAAAAAACCACCATAAAAAGGTGGTTTCTGTTGAGTCTTATAGGACATAAATCTTGATGGCTAAGCTAGCAACCTTATCAGTCACCAACCAAATCATGGCTAAAGATTTGAATCTTACCGTCATGTGCATGCCCTCTTAAAATCTTCTGCTCTGCAATCGACAAAAGTTTAAGTTGGTATTTAGCAAAATGCTCTAGAGGATCACCTAAAACAGTGTCAGGGTCAACATCTTCAAGCACCTCATAACTAAAGTGACACTCCAAATCCTTGTCATTTAATTTTGCAGGATAAATAACATCTTTATTATTAGCCAAGCTCGCTGGCCCTATAAATTCAATATTCATAGCAATTGGTCAGCCTTATAGAAGAACTTACGTGCAAACGCCATGATCTCTTTATCGGTGGGATGATCTACGGTTTCGACGCCGACAATCTTCTCAGCAATCTTAGGATCATGATGGTGTGCATACTTAATCAACTCTAGCTTTGCAGATCCAGGGCCAATAACCAAAATCTCTTTTGACTCAACAACGGATTCAATCACAGAGTGCAAGTATTTTGAATCTAAAGCAACTCTGCCACTGCCGATTTCTCCGCCCTTATGATGTAAGTGGGGGTGAGTAGATTTAGTCTTGATAATTTCAGCTTCGCTGGCTGTTTCGCTGAGAAACATGACATGAGCTTCTTTATGATCAATCCAGATTACGGCATGATTTAATGACATTAACATTCCTTATAAAAATTTATGGGATTGTTAACACCATACCCTATTTATTGCAGAAATTCACGCCTATAGCGTCTAAGGGGCCAGATCAGCACCCATTCTTTTGACATAAATCAAAATCTGGCAATACCTAGGTAGGATTAGATTAAGCGGCTAATAAGATCTCCCCCATTTCCATCTTTTCCCACCAAATAAAGGACAAAAGA
>CAIYZI010000305.1 GCA_903930665.1 uncultured beta proteobacterium | reverse complement strand
GCACCATGATGGGCACAAAAACACTATTGAAATACGGAGGACCAACAGAAATTTTTCCTAAATGCAACGCATCAATCAACAAGGGGTACAAAGTTCCTAGCAAAACTGATCCCGCGGCAACTACCAAAAACACATTTCCTAGTAAGATAAAAGTTTCGCGTGAGCTCAAACTAAATTTCCCACCCATGGTATTTTTTGGAGCTCGCACAGCGTATAGAAGCAATGAAGACCCCACAACCAATGCTAAAAATATGAGGATGAAAATTCCCCGTCTTGGATCAGTCGCAAATGCATGAACTGAAGTTAGTACGCCAGATCTAACCAAAAAGGTGCCCAGCAAAGAAAGTGAAAACGCTGTAATCGCCAGAAGCACAGTCCAACTTTTAAAGCCTCCGCGCTTCTCTGTAACAGCCAATGAATGCAGGAGCGCAGTGCCAACCAACCAAGGGATAAATGAAGCGTTTTCTACAGGATCCCAGAACCACCAACCGCCCCAACCTAGCTCGTAATACGCCCACCATGAACCCAATGCGATCCCTAAAGTGAGAAAAATCCATGCGGCTGCGGTCCAAGGGCGAGACCAGCGTGCCCAAGCCGCATCCAAGCGACCGGAGAGCAAAGATGCAATTGCAAAAGCAAAGGCCACTGAAAAACCCACATAACCCATATACAACATAGGAGGATGGAAAACCAAACCAGGATCTTGCAAAAGCGGATTTAACGAGCGTCCATCTTGCGCTGCAGGAAAGAGTCTTTCAAATGGATTGGATGTAGTCAATACAAACAGTAAAAGTCCGGTGGTGATTAAACCCAACACCCCGATGACCCGGGCTACCATAAAGTCATCAAGCGATTTTGAAAGCTGAGAAACTAAAACCGTCCACGTGCTTAGCAAGAAGATCCAAAGCAGTAGTGAGCCTTCATGGCCACCCCAAATCGCACCAAATCGGTAAATAACAGGAAGTTGAGAATTGGAATGCTCAGCAACATACAAAACTGAAAAATCATTCGCATAAAAACTCCAGGCCAATATAAAAAAGGAGGTTGCGAGCAATAAGAAAACCACTTGGGCTGCTGGTCTAGCCAAAATCAGCCACTCTCGACGGCCTTGATGGGCGCCAATTAAAGGTAACACCCCTTGAATCAAGGCCACGCAAAACGCGAGAATTAATGCATAGTGTCCAAACTCTGGGATCATTCTTTTCTTTCGCTTTTTTGAGCTTGCTCTAAAGCATGCTTAGCTTCTGGGGGCATATAGTTTTCATCGTGCTTTGCCAAAACCTCGCTAGCAATAAATTGCCCATCTGGATTTAGGCGTCCCTGAATCACCGCACCCTTACCTTCCATGAATAAGTCAGGAAGAATTCCGGTATATGACACGGGAATATCTTTTACCAAATCCGTTATTACAAAATGAACAGTAAGACCCTCACGCTTGAGGGAGCCTTGCTTCACTAGACCACCAATACGAAACGCTTGACCTTTAGGCGCTTGACCGGCAGCTACTTCACTAGGAGTTACATAAAGAGCGATATTGCTATTGAGTGCATTCAAAATTAAGAGTGCGGCAACGCCAATCATAATTAATGCGGCAACAATGATTAAAGCGCGTTTATGTCTAGACTTCACTTACCACCCTCTTTGTCAAATTGATCCGCCAAGATCTCTTTTTTCAGTCGCTTCACGATCGACTTACATCTTGAGCGCACCGCCAAAGGCTCAATCAATAAAATAAGTGCGCAAACACCAAAACTACTCCACACATAAAGTGCATAGCCGCCCATAGCAAAAAATTCATTGGGACTTGTCCACATCAGCTCTGTACCTCGCTTAATTGTCTCACCCAATCAGCATGGGATTCGCGCTCAAGAATAATGGCGCGAACCCGCATTAATGCAACTGCAATGCTATACATCCACAAAGCTAAGGCCATTAATAACATGCCCCAGAGCATGGTTTGAGCCATGGCCGGTGCTTTCGTCATAGAAATCGAAGCACCTTGATGCAAGGTATTCCACCATTTGACCGAGAAGTAAATAATGGGCACATTCACTACACCAACCAATACCAAAACCGCTCCAGCTTTATCTGCACGACGTGGATTATCAATTGAGGCCTGTAGTGCGATAAAACCCAAATATAAAAATAAAAGAATGAGCTCTGAGGTCAGACGCGCATCCCACACCCACCAAGCACCCCACATTGGCTTGCCCCAAAATGCCCCCGTCCATAGTGACATAAAGGCCATCCACGCGCCTATTGGCGCAAGGGCCTGGGCCATCATTGACGACAAGCGAGTATTTAATACCAGACCCAATCCAGCCCATAAGGCCATGACGATATATATAAACATCGACATCCAAGAGGTAGGCACATGAATAAAAATAATTCTGTAACCCTGGCCTTGGACAGCATCAATCGGAGCAACAAAAAAACTCACCCATAGTCCAGCTACACCGAATAGAAAGGCAAGCACCCAAAAGACGGGAATCAACTTACCAGCCAATGGATAAAAGGTCATGGGACTTGAAAGTCGGAACCAGTTTATGAAATGTTTATTAGACAAAGTATTTTTCTGACTCATTCGATGGCAATCTTTACAGCTACAGCACTTACCCAAGGTATAAATGCTAAAGCCAAAATCAATAAAGCGCCCAGTAGTGAAAAATGGCCTGAAACATCAAGACCTACGGTATTTGCATAGACTGCGCCTGCACCAAAGATCAGTACAGGTATATATAAAGGTAAAACAATCAAACTCATCAGAACACTGCCGCCACGAACCCCCAAGGTCAATGCAGCGCCAATCGAACCAATTAAGGAGAGCACTGGCGTCCCCAAAAGAAGCGCCAAGATCAATACCTGCAATGAACCTGCATCCATATCAAACTGGATCCCAATGATTGGCGCCAAGATCACTAAAGGCAACCCACAAACTAACCAATGCGCAGCAATCTTTCCCGCAACCAGCAGCACAAAAGGCTGGGGGGATAAAACCATCTGCTCTAAGGTTCCATCTGCATAATCCGCAGAAAAGATGCGCTGTAAACCCAATAAAGTAGATAGTAAAGCTGCTACCCAAATTACTCCGGGGGCAATTTTTCTCAGCAATGCGCCATCTGCGCCAATACCCAAAGGAAATAAACTTGTGACAATCACAAAGAAAAATAAGGCGGTAAGTACTTCACTCTTGCGTCGCATTACCAGCAAGAGATCGCGATGAATGATTCCCAATAAGGCGCTCATAACTTCAACACCTTTAAGCCTTTAATTGCAAGGGCTTGATGGCTAGTGAGAATGACTATGCCCCCTGCATCTACATGCTCTTCAATCAGTTCTTGCAAGACTTGCACCGCCTTGGAGTCCAAGGCATTAAAGGGCTCATCCAAGATCCAAATCTTCGCCCGCCTAGTGATCATGCGCGCCATCAGAACGCGCCGCTTTTGACCTGCTGACAAACAACTCACTGGCAAATCCTCGCGACCTCTAAGTCCAAAGCGCCACAAAGTCGCCAAAGCATTTTCTTGAGAAAGCGCCACATCATCCAAAACGGCGTACATCTCCAAGTTTTCCAAAGAAGTGAGATCTTCTTTTAATGCATCTCGATGCCCCATATACAGAAGCTGGTGACGATAGGAGGCTGAATCCGAGACAATGGATTTACCACCCCATAAGACTTCGCCCATCTCGGGTCTTGAAAGTCCACTGAGTAAACGTAGCAAGCTGGTTTTACCAACACCATTCTCACCACACACATGCAAACATTCGCCACCAGAGATACCAAAACTTAGTCCTTGAAATAGCTCTCGCTGGCCGCGAATGCACGTCAATTCGCGGGCCTCAAGTAGCGACACGGATAAAAGAGAGGAGTGGGGATGAAGGGTTGTCATTTAAGCAAATGGCTGGAATCAAGCCACCCCAGGCATTGTCCAAGACCCCTGAACGACTGTCAAACTACCAAAAATCGTTTTTTTAGAATAATCTTCTTTAATTTCAAGCATTTAGGTAATTATAATCTTACTCAGTTGGAAACAAAAAACCACCCTCGTAAAACAAACCCCCTTGGTTGGACATAAGGTCCAACCAAGGGGGTCAGTTCAAGAGGGTGGTTTATGAGAAAACTTGCTTGAATAAAGGCCTTTTACTCCTTTTTAGCAGCCTCGATCGCAATCATGATGGTGACTTCATCACCCACGTATGGAGCATATTTGCCCATATTAAATTCAGTACGTGTGACTTTAGTTTCAGCATTTGCACCACAATAATCCACACCAGTCATAGGGTGTTTTTTGCACTCGAAATGGGTAATCTTCAAAGTTACAGGTTTGCTTACCCCCTTCAGAGTCAAAACACCTTTCAAAGCAACTGGCTTGTCACCTTTAAAAATCATGTCATCAGATTGAAAAGTCGCCGTAGGAAATTGGGCGGTAGACAGAAAATCTTCGCCCTGAATATGGCCATTAAATACAGTTGATCCAGTATCTACAGATTTGGCATCAATAGTAATATCTGCGCTGCCTTTTTTTGCTGCCTGATCGATTGTTACAGTTCCAGTAACAGTATTAAAACGACTAGTTTGATTTGAAAAACCAAGGTGGTTGTATTCAAACTGAGCGAAGGTATGGTTAGCCTCTGCCGTGTAAGTTGCAGGCGCAGCAATGGCTGCAACACTTAATCCTAAGGTTGCCAACAAGGCAACAAGTAATTTTGATTTCATATATTTCTCCGTAATAAAAAAGGTTTTGTTAAATAAATCAGGAATGAAAACGATTATTTTGGATTTAAAGCTAAATGCACTTTGACTGGCACTTCATTAGCAACCGCAGAGGGATCAGCCCAGTTACCTGACCCCAGGCCATAATCCAATCGTAACAATTGAAAGCTGGCATCAAACACCATTTGCTTGCCTTGAGGCTGATAGGCCACCGTCATCGTCAATGGCAAGGACTTACCCTTCATGCTTAAATTACCGTGCACCTCAAGACGTCCATTACCAAGGCTCTTAACTGAATCGCTAACAAAATTTGCTGTGGGAAAGTTTTTAGTATTAAACCAATCCTTACTTTTTGCCTCATCTTGCAGTTCTTCACCGCCAGCATTAAAGCTGGAAATGTCGATCGTTAAATTGGCCTTTGCTTTTTCTGGATCATCGGGATTGAAGACCACTTTTCCCGAAAACTTACTAAAGTCGCCGCTCAAATTCGAACCCATTAATTTACTGGTGAAGTGAATATTGCTCTTGACCAAGTCAATCGTGCCGTATTCAGTTGCCATAACCTGCATAGCAAATCCAGCAAAAACTAAAACAAATGAGCACTTTAAAGATGTAATGAAGTTCATTTTCATAACTTATTATTTCCTGGTATTGCTACGCGAAAAGGACATACGGCTAAGCAAGCCATCCTTATCAATAAATTGATGCTTTAAGGCGGCCAAAACATGAAGTCCAACCAAGGCAATTAAAACATTCGCTAGTAATTCATGCACTTCTTTTAGTTGATGACCCAAGACCTTATCCTTCCCCAACAAGTCCGGGAGGTCAAACAATCCAAAGTAATTCACCGTATAACCTTTCGCTGAGTTCATTAACCATCCAACCATCGGAATGGCGAACATCAGTAGATACAAGGCCACATGCGTCAAAGTCATTACCTTTTCTTGCCAAATGGGCATCTTTAAATCCAATTTCGGAGCAGGATGAGTAGCTCGCCATAGGATCCGGATGATCACCAAAAATAACACTGTCAAACCAAGCCATTTATGCCAGCTGATACCCGCAATACGCTCTGGGCTTAATGGCATATCGCCAACGACTATGGCAATAGACCATGTCGTCAGAATTAACAAAGCCATCACCCAGTGGATGGCAACTGAAAATGGGTTATAGCGCGCGTTAATCATTACCCGACTAATTTTTTGGTAATTTTTGCAATGCGCTCTCCATAAAGACGTGCGGTTTCTAAATCGCCAACGTTTACCTCATCGGCACTGGCGTCCGAAGGAGTTTGCATCATAGCGCCCGCAAAGGAGCCAACAAAATTTACATCATCACGTTTAGCGGCTTTTGAATTTGATGGCATTAAACCTGTTCCAATCCACACGCCAGAATGCTGCATTGCCAAAGTAAAGAAATAATGCAGTGTGGAATGTTTATCTCCATTCATCGTTGCAGAATTTGTAAAACCACCAAAAACCTTGTCTTTCCATTGTTGACTGAACCATTGTTTTGAGCTTGCATCAGCGAACTTTTTAAACTGCCAGCTAACTGTACCCATGTAAGTTGGGGAACCAAAGACAATAGCATCGGCAGCATTTAAGGCATCCCATTGCGCATCGGTAAGGTTACCTTCCGCATCAATCGCTATCAATTGGCCATTCGCCCCTTTGGCCAATGCTTCGGCTTGCTTAACAGTGTGACCATACCCACTATGAAATACCACAGCAACTTTACTCATGCTTTTCTCCTTGATAAATAGCAATATGCACTAAATGCAAACCTTACTTAAAAAATATTTCTGAGGGTTCTCAGAGATTCAAATAACTGAAGATTTTCTTTTTCCGACAACTTGCCAAAGGCGCCATTTAAATAATCCACATGCTCGGGGAATACTTTTTCAAATAATTTTTGACCAGACTTGGTTAATCCAATTAGCTGACTTCTACCATCCTCAGCATTGATCTCACGATAAATAATCTTCTTATCCTCTAGGCGCTCTAAAACCCCCGTTAGGGTTCCTTTTGTCACTAAGGTCTTTTCACCTAATTCCTTGCAAGTCATGGCAGGTTGATTGCCTAAAGTGGCGATCACATCGAACTGAGTCATGGTTAAGCCCAAGCTCTTAATATGAGGCGCCGAAAAGCGCTCAAAGGCTTGATAAGCTAAAACCAGCTCTCGAAGGGTAGGTAAGAAGTTCACGTTATCCTAAAAGTACTAACTAGGACTAGTTTAGTACTAATGCGAACTAAAAGCAAATGGGGTGAATGTATTTACCAAAAACACCTTATCGCCCTATATAGGCGAAAAAAACCAATAAAAAAGCAGGCTATGTGAGATCAAAATCTCAACATGCCTGCTAATGATTTGGGTTTACTGTTTATTTAGTCTTAGGAAGAGAATTCATAACTTGAGCAGAATTTAATTGCTCATCCACCAAATAGAGGGTTCCACCCCAGTTTGCCTGCAAATCGTAACCCGATAAACCGACGGTATAGAAGGTAATCTCTGGATTAAAAGAGCGGATAGTGCCACCGGAACCTGCCGAGAAATTGGCATCCACATCTACCCCACCCTTTTGACCATCAACTGAAGCTAGCAAAAACTGATCAATTGCAGCGGGTGATTTGAAAATAATGACCTGATATTGGTCTTGGTACCCAGCCCCAATACCTTCACCAGTCTTAAGGGCACTCATAAAGACGGGATCTTTACGACGCTTGTCATGAAGAACGCCTTCGCCGCGTGCAACGACCAACAATACGACATTGATATTTGTAGTGCTAAAGACTGCATATCCAGCAGATTCGTCAATTTGCTTTTTGACTGATGGATCTTGCTTTAATAAGGCGGCAAGACCAGTCTCACTCATTTTGATGGTGGCCTCACGCTTTTGTTGAAGCTGTGCAGGAGTAAGCGGTTCGCCATTCTTGCCAGTGGATTGACATCCGCCAATAAGAAGGAGGAGGGCTAGGAAGGGATAAAAAATGATTTTCATAGATGGATTATCAGGCAAATTGAACAATGTGACTTAAAAAAATTACTTCCAAAAAATAGATAGCTTTTGATTTTGACCAGTTTTAACAGCGGCCGATTGCCTTTGCACTACCCCTTGATAACTTGCCTCAATGAAATAAGCGCCGGCCTCTAGGTTGATCAAGATATAAGGACCTTCAGAAACGGCATCAAAAATGACTTTTTTTTGGTCATTCAGAATCTTGATTTGAGCCCCAAAAATCCAAACTCCCCGACCATTTTCCAATTGAGAGAGCTCTAACATTAAAGGCCACTGCTTAGATTCCGCAACAATGGCCAAAGCCTCATCCTCACCGACACCTCCAGAGATGTATGCAATCCCATTAGAGTGCTGCGTCTCTGGAATTTGCGCGAAAGCAATTCCTGATAAGGCTAAAAGGCTTATTGCCAGAAAAGGCCCTAAATATTTTTTCATATTACCCCTCCTTGCAATAGGCACTTTTTATAATGGGCTACAAAAAATTAATTGATTGGAATATAAGTCTGGGGCTTGTTCAAATCGTAGTACTGAATTTCCTTAGCATTCATGTCCATCTTCTTAAAATCAAAAGATTGAGGATTCACATTGTCAAACATTTTGACGTTGTAAGTCATGTTCTTGCTATCGGCAACGATAGACCATTCGGTAATTTCGATACCCCCTTTACCCCCGCCATAAGCATTTGACGCAGGCAAAGTAATGGATCCAGGTGCAATGTCAAAGCTGCCTAAGATATGCCATGCGGTATTGGTCTGTTGAAGGCTGGTGTAATTTGTTGGAGCTGATTTTGAGAGGAAAATTGCCCGAATAAAACGACTTGGACTTAAATAATCACCAGGCAGACCATGCAAACCACTTCCAGAACTTGGTGGCGCATAGGTAGCACCATTAATTTCTAAAGGCTCACGTTCAATATTGGTTAAATTCGCATAGCTACCAATATTCTTGAGTTGATCCCTAAATGCAGGATCATTGGTCATCACAGTAGTTGGATTATCGGTAATGACTAATTCGCCTTTTAAGTATTCAATCACGATACTTTTACCATTCGCATCATGCAAAGTCATCCGAACTGGGGCGGATTCGTTGTGAAATGCTGGAATTGTCGAGCGATTAACCTTAATCTTTTCAAAGCCTACTTTAGCCTCATCAACCGTAGCAAAGTTGCTTAATGCATAAAGCAATATCTGCACAGAAGCGATGCTATTAGCAGATTCCGCAGGGGCAACCACTTGAAACACTGCGGTATTGGGCGCATTGAGCAAACCACCAACCAAGCCTTTTTCATTCATTCCATCAAGCAGGACAGGCATTCCTAAACCATTCATACCAGCTACAGCATATTTACTTGTCCAATTAAGGCCCGTTCCAGGTTTGCCATCAACCCCAACACCCAACATAGGGAAGTTTCTTGGGATAGTCATTAATTGTGACTTCAGGGCTAAACCAAACTCCATAGTACGGCCATAAACAAAGCCGCCATCATTGCCTTTTAGTAGAAAGCTAGTACAAGCATTACCCGCCAAAGGGGCTGCTGTTAAGGTTAGCGCCAAAGAGGCTGCAAATAATTTTTGAACAAGGTTTTTCTTCATAGTTGAGCCCAGGGTAAGTTGGTTTAATGTTTTTATCTAATGGCCTATATTACAGCCTCAGCATGAATTTCAGAGTAAAAATATCAATAAAAAAGCTCCGTCTAAACAGAGCTTTTTTATTACTAACGTAGGGCTAATAAGCTGCCTAGGGAACCAAAATAATGGCGCCGGTAACCTTACGACTTTCAGCAGCGCGATGCGCATCAGCCGCTTGCTCAAGACTAAACTTCCCACCAATTTGAACCTTAACGTACCCTTGTGCAATTGCCTCGAATACTGCTTTTGCATTTTCCTGAAAAAGAGCTGGAGTTGCGTTGTGAGGAAAGACTGATGGTCTTGTTAAAAATAGGCAGCCTTTTTTATTCAAAATATCTGGCTGAATTTCTGGGGCTGGCCCTGAAGCTGCTCCAAACAAGGCTACCGTACCAAATGGAGCCGTGCAATCCAAAGATCCAAGGAAGGTATCTTTCGCTACGGAGTCATAAACTACATTGGCCTTACGCCCACCAGTTGCCTTTAAAACTTCTTCAGCCCAATTCGCATTCGAATAATCCACCACCGCATCGCAACCAGCTTCTTTAGCAGCGGCAAACTTAGCAGGAGACCCAACTGTTCCCACCACAAAGGCGCCCAATCCTTTTGCCCAACTAGCTAAAATTTGCCCAACGCCACCAGCAGCAGCATGAACCAAGACAACGTCACCCGCTTTTACTTTATAAGTTTTTTGCACTAAGTATTGCGCTGTCATCGCCTTGAAGAAAACAGCAGCAGCTACTTCATCTGAAATATTGTCGGGAACTGAAACCAATTTATCTACAGGCACATTACGAGCGTTGGCATAAGCACCAATTCCAGCATTCATATACATGACGCGATCGCCAATCTTGAAGCGATCAACACCCTCTCCAACGGCCTCCACCACACCTACGGCCTCATGACCCAGACCAGTTGGTAAATCCAAAGGGTAAACCCCAGAACGCTGATACACATCAATAAAGTTAAAACCAATAGCAGTTTGATGAAGCTGCACCTCACCTTTTGCTGGCGGTGGCAATTCTTTATCAATCAATTTAATTACATCAGCGCTTCCCATTTCGGAAAGACTCACAATTCGAGCAGTTGTCACAAGTCACCTTATTTATTTTTATTAAAAGAATTATCTTACTGTAAGAGCAGTATTTCGACAGACCATGATCAGGGCTTCCAAAACAGAGAAAGTGTGGCATAGATTGCAAAGATTTGCTTAAGCCCAAACCATCAATTTACTGCGGCGCAATAAATTCACTATAGGAGTGGAGAGCGCTGAGTTTCGTATACGATCTAATCCTTCAAATGACATCCCTGAGAAACTCCATGGAAAATACCGTAGCACTAAATGTTTTTGGGCAACCCTTGGTTCCTTGCTCTTTCGACCCCCTAACAGGATTCTTTAGAGATGGCTGCTGTAAAACTAATGAAGAGGACTCAGGTAGCCATCTGGTCTGCGCAGTGGTCAGCGAAGAATTTCTACAATTTAGCCTTCATCAAGGAAATGATCTGATCACCCCTAGACCTGAATATGGATTTTCAGGGCTTGTGCCAGGAGATCAGTGGTGTCTTTGTATAGCCCGCTGGATAGAGGCTTACGATGCACAATGCGCACCCAGACTCAAAATTGAAAGCACTCATATTAAAGCGCTTGAAAGTGTTTCGCTAGAAATTCTTGAACAATATTCAATTTAATTTTTACATCACTCCAGCACTAAACACTTGAAAGCTTTTTATACCGACCATTTCGTACTACCCCTTCCGTCTGGACATCGCTTTCCAATCGAAAAGTATTCTCGACTTAGGGATTTAGTCGCTACTCGGCCAGAGATCGAGCTTATCGAGGCCCCCGCCGTGAGTGATACACAAGTTCTATATGCGCATGACCCAGCTTACCTACAAAACGTCATTAATGGAAACCTGAGCCCCCAAGATCAAAAAGAGATCGGTTTTCCTTGGAGCGAGGCGATGGTGGAACGTTCTCGTAGATCAGCGGGAGCAACACTTGCCGCAGCGAAGGCTGCGCTCAGTGATGGAATCGCTGCAAACTTAGCAGGCGGTACGCATCATGCCTATCGGGCTAAAGGAAGTGGTTTTTGTGTATTCAATGATTCCGCCATCACAGCTCGAACACTTCAAAAAGAAATCAACCCTAAACTTCAAGTTGCCGTAATCGACTTAGATGTCCATCAAGGTAATGGCACTGCCGCTATTTTGGAGGGTGACCCCTCTATATTTACCTTATCCATTCATGGTCAAAATAACTTCCCATTTCAGAAAGAAAAGAGTGATTTAGACGTGGGCTTAGGGGATGGATGCAATGATCAAACCTATCTCCAATCATTAAATCAAGCCTTAGAGCTATTAGACTCTCGATTTCGCGCTGACTTTGTCATCTTTTTGGCCGGAGCAGACCCGCATGAGGGTGATCGACTAGGAAGACTAAAGATCAGCAAAGAAGGGATGCGTTTACGTGATGAGCTTGTATTTCAATATGCCTTAAACAAGCAAATCCCACTCGCTTTCTCTATGGCCGGGGCTATGGAAGGGAAATTGACTCTACAGTCGACATTCATTTTCAGACCATCTGCACTGCACTAGATTTTCAAAAGCGATATTCATAAACAACTCTCTATCAGGGTATTTATAGGGGTTTTCGCCTAAAACTCTCTACAACCTATCCTTACCCACCGTAAGAGAAATAAAATGGGTAATGCCCAATGCCTTTAACTTCTCCGCCTCACCCTTCGATTGTCTAAACAACCAAGAGCGAAAATTGGTTCGCGATAGCGTAGATATTGCTTATTTCAAAGAGGGTGAAGTCATCCTAGATATTGGTGCTGCACCCACGCACCTTTTTATATTAATCAAAGGTTTTGTTCGTCAATTTGAAAATGGTGAAGAAGTTGCTTTATTTGGTCCTGATGACTGCTTCGACGGAAGAGGCCTCATGGCAGGAAAAGTATCAGGACAATTTATAGCCGCAGAAGAAGTTGTTTCTTATCAGCTGGCTAAATCCGCCGTGAATGAACTCATTTCTAATAATGCAACTTTTGGCGCATTGTTATTTGCTGATCTTTCTAAAAAATTAAATGCTCTTGCAGAAAGACGTAGCCAATACGAAATTAACTCTTTAAGCCTTGCGTTGGTAAGCCAAGCCTTTCTCAGGCAGGCTTATGTAGTTGATGCCAAAACCGATCTGTATAGGGTTGTGGAAATGTTTCATAACCATCGCACTACAAATGTTTTAGTCAAAGATAATCTTCATGGCAAATCTCAACTGGGCATCTTCACATCTACCACTTTGCAAAAAGCGCTTTTGGCAAAGTTACCGCTAGATACCACTGCCGTAGGTCCTTTAAGCAACTATAAGCTGATTACCGTACAAGCATACGATCATCTGTATGAAGCTTTAGCCACCATGATTCGTCACTCCGTCCATCGCGTAGTTGTCATGGATGGCACCGAAGTCATTGGCATATTAGAGCAGGTAGATTTATTGAGCTTTATAGCCAATAGCTCCTCACTAGTAACCCAAAAAATATTCCAGGCGAAAACGCTTGATGACTTAAAAGTGCCCGCCGAAGAAATTACCAACCTCATCAGCCTATTACATCGCAATGGTACTAAAGTAGGCATGATTGCCCGCTTGGTTCAGGAGCTCAATACCAAATTGTTTGAAAGAACTTGGGCATTAATAGCGAGTCCAGAACTTCTCAGTAATAGCTGCTTGTTTGTTATGGGAAGTGAAGGTCGAGGAGAGCAAATTCTTAAAACAGACCAAGATAATGGTTTGATCTTGAAGGATAGTTACCCTATTGATGAAGAAGTGATTCGCTCTTGTGATCAATTCTCGGCAGCGCTAATTTCCTTCGGCTTTCCCGAGTGCCCAGGCAAGATTATGGTGAACAACCCCGCATGGCGTATGTCGGTCCAGGAGTTTAGCTCGACCACCAAAGGATGGCTACTTAACCCAAGCCCCGAAGGCTTGATGAATTTAGCAATCTTTCTAGATGCCCATCCAATCAGTGGTGATGCATCACTACTACAAGATGTCAAACAGGCAATCTTTAATTTAATTAATGACAATCAGTTTTTACTAGCAAGGTTTGCCTCTGCTATTGACTCCTTTTCTACTGAGCTTGGCTGGTGGAATCGTTTGCTAACTCTAGGTGGCGAATCTTCCGAAAACAAAGTGAATATTAAGAAAGCCGGCATCTTTTCGATTGTTCATGGTGTTCGCGCCATGGCGCTAGAAAATCATATTTGGTCCAACTCCACTGTTGAGCGTATTCAAGAGCTGGTAAAAAATAATAAGCTTACAAAAGATTTGGGCAACGATGTTATTGAGGCCCTCCACCTCCTCATGGAATTACGCTTACAAAGCGGTCTAGCAGAGCTCGAGACCGGCAAAAAGGTTACTGGTGACGTAGATACTTCCCGGCTATCTAGTCTCGAGCGAGATCTGCTAAAAGATTCCCTTAACGTTGTTAAGCGCTTTAAGCTTTTTCTGCACCAACACTTCCGCCTTGATTTTGCATGAACCCTATCGAGCCTAATGCCTTTAGAAAGATCTATGAGCCCATTCGAAAAAAATGGCTCATGTTTCATTTAGCCGATGAACGGTATCAGTTTATGTTTGACCCTCCTCCTCCAAATGAATGGGTAGTATTAGATTGCGAAACCACCGGCTTAAGTGTCACTAAAGATGAAATCATTTCTATTGGTGCAGTCAAGATCGTAGGCAACACCTTGATGACCAGTGAACGTTTGGAGTTATTGGTTAAACCCGAGAAAAAAATCTCTCCTGAGAGTGTCAAAATTCATCGATTGCGTGAATTAGACGTTGCCAATGGATTGGATCCCGAGGTGGCCATGGGCAAGTTAATGCACTTTATTGGCAGTCGACCTATTGTTGGCTACTACTTAGAGTTTGACCTTGCCATGCTCAACAAGGTAATTTGGCGAATGCTGGGCCTAGGCTTGCCACAACCCAAAATAGAAGTATCAGCCCTGTTCTATGATTATAAAAACAGCCAGCTTCCTATCAATGAACGTAACGGTAATATCGATCTACGCTTTAACACCCTCATGCAGGATCTCAATCTGCCTGTTCGCGAAGCTCATGATGCAATCAATGATGCCGTCATGACTGGTATGGCTTTTATTAAATTACGTCAATTACTTACCAAATAAAAAAGCCAGGATTTCTCCTGGCTTTTTTAATACTGCTCTAGTCAGCTATTAGTGACCAGATGCACCTGAAGCACCAAAACCTGTTTCAGAGCGAACTTGTTGCGCAGGGAAGGCAGCACGTTCTTTCTTCGCATTTTCGCTATTGTCCAAGATGGAGAACAGCCAAACACCAACGAAGCCAATGGTCATAGAAAACAGAGCTGGGGAAGAATAAGGGAACCATGCAGAACCCTTAGGATTGCCCAATACTGCTTCCCAAACCGCTGGAGAAACTACAGTTAAAGCTACAGAGGAAATTAATCCCAAGAAACCACCAATTACAGCGCCTCTAGTAGTGCAGTTCTTCCAGAGAACTGACATAAAGAGCACTGGGAAGTTAGCGGAAGCTGCAATCGCAAATGCCAAGGCAACCATGAAGGCGATGTTTTGCTTTTCAAAGACAATACCTAACACCACGGCAATAGCGCCCAATGTGAGGGTAGTCATACGAGAAACCTTCAACTCAGATGCGCTATCAGCATTACCCTTCTTGAATACAGTTGCATACAAGTCATGTGAAACAGCAGAAGCACCTGACAGAGTTAAACCTGCAACCACAGCCAAGATAGTAGCGAACGCTACAGCAGAGATAAATCCGAAGAAGATATTTCCACCCACAACCTTAGCTACCAATACAGCAGCCATGTTAGCAGTACCAGCTCCACCATTAATCACACCCTTAGCAACGTCAGCCAACTCAGGATTGGTCAATACCAAAGTAATCGCACCAAAACCAATGATGAAAATCAAGACGTAGAAGTAGCCAATCCATGTAGTTGCCCACAATACAGATTTACGAGCTTCTTTTGCATCAGGAACGGTAAAGAAACGCATCAAGATGTGTGGCAGACCAGCTGTACCAAACATCAATGCCATACCAAAGGAAATAGCAGAGATTGGATCTTTAATAAAGCCACCAGGTCCCATGATGCTGAGGCCTGCTTTAGCTGCCTCTTCTGGAGTTTTTCCAGCGTTAGTGGCAATTGCGGTTTTCACTTCAACCGCTTTAGCAAACAATGCTTCTGGACTGAAGCCATATTGCGACAATACCATGAAGGCCATGAAGCTTACGCCAGCCAACAACATACAGGCTTTAATGATTTGTACCCAAGTAGTTGCTGTCATACCGCCAAACAATACGTAAATCATCATCAAGCAACCAACAATGACCACAGCCATCCAGTACTCGAGGCCAAAAAGTAATTTAATCAATTGTCCAGCGCCAACCATTTGAGCGATCAAATAGAAAGCGACAACCACTAAAGTACCTGAAGCAGCGAAGGCACGGATAGGACCTTGTTGAAAGCGATAGCCTGCAACGTCTGCAAAAGTAAATTTACCCAAATTGCGTAAACGCTCTGCCATCAAGAAAGTAATAACAGGCCAGCCCACCAAAAAGCCGATGGAATAAATTAAGCCGTCATAGCCGTTTGCCATTACTGCAGCTGAAATTCCCAAAAAGGAAGCAGCGGACATATAGTCACCCGCAATAGCTAAGCCATTTTGAAAACCGGTAATACCACCACCGGCAGTATAGAAGTCAGCAGCAGACTTGGTTTTTGAAGCGGCCCATTTAGTAATAAAGAGGGTTGCCACAACGAAAATACCAAACATCCCGATCGCTACCCAATTGGTCTCTTGCTTTGCAACTTGACCCATATCAGCACCAGCGGCAAATACGAAAGCCGGCAACACCAAAAGTGCCAAAGCACCTAATAATTTTTCAATTCGTTTCATTTGGCGGCTTCCTTCAAAATTTCAGCAGTCAATGTGTCGTATTCCTTATTGGCCTTACGAACGTAGAGAGCAGTAATCAAAATTGTAAAAACGATTACTCCCATACCAATAGGAATACCAAGGCTGGTTACACCATCACCAAATGGTTGAGCCAAGAAAGGTTTATCAAAAGCAATTAAGGCGATGTAGCCGTAATAGACGATAAACATCAAGATACAGAGGGTCCAACCAAAAGTGCTGCGCTTACGCTTGAGCTCTTGGTATTTTGGATTTGCCTCTATGCGTGCCACAACAGCATCAGACATACGCTTCTCCTAGTTATTAACAACATTAATAATGCCGCCATTTTAGTTATCGATTTGCCTCAAATGCACGTAATTGCCCTTAAATTAGGGAATATCCTATGAAGGTATGCCCTAGAAGATTATTTAACTAGTAATGGCACTATCTATGAATTCATTTTTAGAGCCTCACAATGTTCAAAGAGAAACTTAAATCAGCCGAAATCATTTATGTGGTCGATGATGATGAAGCCGTTCGCGATTCCTTGCAGTGGCTTTTAGAGTCCAAGGGATATACGGTGCGGTGCCATGAGAATGGAGAGCGTTTTTTACAGTCATTAGCTAATACCGACGACTCGACCGTTGCTTGCGCCATCATTGATATTCGTATGCCAGGAATGACTGGACTTGAGCTACATGCAAAAATTGCTAAAGATGAATTACCCATTCCCGCCATTTTTATGACGGGCCATGGGGATGTCTCGATGGCAGTATCGGCTATGAAGCAAGGGGCGATGGATTTCATTCAAAAACCCTTCCGTGAAGAAGAGGTTGGAGAGCTCATTGAGCGTATGCTGGAACGCGCAAGGGTTGACCATAAAAAAGCCAAAGAATCAAAATCAACCAAACAACTTCTGGCTACATTGACCCCACGTGAAAAGCAGGTATTAGAGAGAATTGTGGCGGGAAGAATTAACAAACAAGTCGCCGATGATTTGAGCATTTCCCTCAAAACCGTAGAGGCTCACCGATCCAATATTATGGATAAGTTAAAGGTAAAAACTGCTGCGGACTTATTGCGAACAGTCATCACCAATCAAGATCAACCTAGCGTCTAGGCTGATCTTATTTTTTGCCGATTAGCGAATCTTTTTAATCTCTTTAATGCTATTGCCTTCGCCTACTAGAACGATTTTTGGCTCATAGCCATCAACTTCAGCATTACTTACTTGACCGTAAGTACAAATAATCAAATGGTCGCCTACATGCGCTTTACGGGCTGCAGCGCCGTTCAAAGAAATAATTCCTGAACCGCGCTTGGCTTTAATGATGTATGTAGAGAAACGCTCGCCGTTATTGATGTTGTAAAGCTCAATCTTTTCAAACTCACGCATATCCGCAGCATCAATCAGGTCTTCATCGATTCCGCATGAACCTTCATAATGAAGATCCGCCTCAGTGACGGTTGCACGGTGAATTTTTGCCAACAACATAATGCGATTCATATGGACTACCTATTAAAAATGAGTTCAAAACAAATAACAGAAATGCTTACAACTTAGAGCTAGGGCTTATTAAACATCAAAACCCCAGTTATTACTAACTGGGGTTCACTTAATGCGGCTTAAAAACCAATCCCGTGATGATAGACGAGATTGATTAATAGAGCTTAATTACTTAGCGCGACGCTTAGCGGCTGGCTTAGCAGTTTGGCCAAACTGACCTTGAGCAGCACTCATGGCTGACTCAACACTTTTTTCAAAGTTAGCAAAAGCATCGGATGCTGTTGAACGTACTTGATCAAAATTTTGAATTGCTGTGTTGAATGCTGATGTGAAGGCGCTTACATAAGCCTCTGATCCAGCAGGAGCTTTTGAAGT